>NZ_CAOKTW010000010.1:0-151339 GCF_948472335.1 Streptococcus bouchesdurhonensis
TCCACTCAGTATTGCATCCTCCAGCAATGAGGAAAAAGGAATCTCCTGTCTGAGCATCTACTGCCCCATAACAATAGCGATATTCTCGCATATAATGACTAGGAATGCTAGGTCGGATTCCTTGAGGAGCCCAACAAGAACTCATCTTACTGATTCTTCCGAAACCAGCTTCATCTTGGTACATCAAACGTACTTTGTTATAAGTCCCCTCTTCTTTAAAGCGCTTACTTAAGGTCTCGAATGTAGATTTTATTTTTAGACGTCTCAATTGTCTGAGCGTCTGCCTTCTTGGGATGCTCAGGTCGAGGAGTGACCGTTCGCCAACCATGTCGTTTCAGGAGATAATAGAAACCATCACGTGTGGAAGTGCGACCAATCTCTTTTTGATAGGCTTCAAATAACTGATTGACAGTTACAAATTCCCCAGCCTGAGCAGCTTCTATATGACGTTTTAGAAATGCTTGTTCTTCTTCGTAAGTCATATATTCTCTATGACGTCCACCACGGGTCTCCTGAAGAAGCGCTTCTAAACCAAACTCCTTATATTTTTTCAAATTCCTCCAAACAGTTGTTTTATTGCAATCTAGCAAATCCATGATTTCCTTATAACTCTTTTCTTTTGAGCGAAAATAAATAATCTGTAGACGTTTGTGATATTTGGCGTACGATGAATCTCTTAGGAGTTGTTCAATTTTTTGTGTTTCTTCGTTTGTAAGTTTCATAACTACTATTATAAGATGTTTTTTGATTTTAGTCCAGTATAATTAGAATTTCCCAACTGTCTAACTCAACTAAAAATCCCCAATCGTAGTGATTGAGGATTAAGCAAATAAATCTTAAACAATACCTTGGGCAATCATAGCGTTTGCTACATTTTCAAAGGCAGCAATGTTAGCTCCTGCAAGGTAGTCTTTATCAAGACCGTATGTTTCTGAAGTCGTTTTAGCTGTGTTGAAGATGTTTGTCATGATGTCTTTGAGACGGCCATCAACTTCTTCACGAGTCCATGAGAGGCGAAGACTGTTTTGGCTCATTTCAAGAGCTGAAACGGCTACACCACCAGCGTTGGCAGCTTTTGCAGGTCCGTAGAAGATACCATTTTCTTTGTAAACTTTGATGGCATCAAGGTCGCTCGGCATGTTGGCACCTTCAGATACACAGATAACGCCTTGAGCAACCAAACGTTTAGCTGCTTCACCGTTGATTTCGTTTTGAGTGGCACATGGAAGAGCAATGTCATAGTTTCCAGCGTAAGTCCATACAGTACCTTCGTGGTAGGTTGCAGTTGCTTTTTCAGCTGCATACTCAGTCAAACGAGCACGACGTTTTTCTTTAACATCAACCAAAAGATCGAAGTCGATACCATTTTCATCGATGACATAACCATTTGAGTCAGAAACAGAAATAACAGTTGCACCGAGTTCAGTTGCTTTTTGAAGAGCATATTGAGCAACGTTACCAGAACCTGAAATAACGACTTTCTTACCAGCAAAGCTGTTACCGTTAGCTTTGAGCATTTCTTCAGTATAGTAAACCAAACCGTAACCAGTTGCTTCTGGACGAATCAAGCTACCACCAAATCCAAGAGGTTTACCAGTCAAGACACCAGCATCAAATTGGTTAAGACGTTTGTATTGACCGTAAAGGTAACCAATTTCACGTCCACCAACACCGATATCACCAGCAGGTACGTCAAGTGATGGTCCGATGTGTTTTTGCAACTCAGTCATGAAGCTTTGGCAGAAGCGCATCACTTCAGCATCTGTTTTACCTTTAGGATCGAAGTCTGATCCACCTTTACCTCCACCGATTGGAAGTCCAGTCAAGACGTTTTTGAAGATTTGTTCAAATCCGAGGAATTTCAAAATCCCTTGGTTTACAGTTGGGTGGAAACGAAGTCCTCCTTTGTATGGTCCAACAGCTGAGTTGAATTGAACACGGTAACCACGGTTTACTTGAATTTTTCCATCACGGTCAACCCAAGGAACACGGAAAGAAATTACGCGCTCAGGCTCAGTAATACGTGCCAAGATATTTTCTTCGATATACTCAGGGTGTTTTTCAAATACAGGTTCCAAAGTGTTGAAAAATTCTTCAACAGCTTGGAGGAATTCAGCCTCGTGCCCATTACGAGCTTTTACAGTTTCAAACACGCTTTGGATATATTCTTTAGCAGATGTCATATCGTTCTCCTTTTGTTGTCATAGTTTATTACATGAGCTATTATAGCAGAATTTTTTTAAACTGTAAAGAGAAAAACAAAAATTTTCTAAAAATTCTTTCAATTTAGTTTTAAGACTTTTTGAAAATAGACAAAAAACGAACCTTTTTCTTGTAAATATCTTTCTCAAAGAGAAAATCTGAAAATATGCTATAAGAAAAGAAAATGTTTAGCAATTCAGAAATCACTTGTTAATTTATCCATGATATGTTAGATTTGCCAGCAAAACTATGACCATTTTGGAGGAAAGAAATATTTACATCTCCTTATTCAGGGCAGGATTTTCTATACAAGTATAGATGTCTTGCTGGAGTTGGATCATGGAACCCAAGCGGTTATTGAGATTTAGAACTATCATCAGAATTTTTTCATTAGACTTGTTCGGTAACCATAAAGTACTATACTATCTATGAACAAGACCCAGAAAAAGTAGCCTTATTTCTTAAGAATTTTAATAGTTTAAAGCACTTAGCACCTGTTTATATTGATGAAACAGGATTCGATACTTACTTTTATCGAGAATATGGTCGCTCATCAAAGGGTCAGTTAATAGGAGGTAAAGTCTCTGGAAGAAGATATCAGGGGATTTCTTTGGTTGCAGGTCTAACAAATGGTGACTTAATCGCTCCATGACCTACGAAGAGACGATGACGAGCGACTTTTTTGAAGCATGGTTTCAGAAATTTCTTTACCAACATTAACCACACCCTCAGTTATTATTATGGATAATGCAAGATTCCAATAGAATAGCTAGGATAGAATTCTTGTGTGAAGAGTTTGGGCATAAACTTTTACCCCTTCCTCCCTACTCACCTGAGTACAATCCTATTGAGAAGACATGTGCTCATATCAAAAAGCACCTCAAAAAGGTATTACCAAGTTGCAATACCTTTTACGAGGCTCTTTTGTCCCACTCTTGTTTCAGTTTGTTATAAACACCTAAGATAAGAGCTATACTAGGTAAATAAAAATCTCTATACTATTTGAAAGTGAAGACTACTCACTGTGAGATAGTATAGAGTATTTTTGTTGTAGTTAAACCATCCTACCCATTCCCCATTGTAATTAACACGGTAACCGTCTGGTGTAGTCGTATTGATTGCTAGAGCACCAGAGCTATAAGCATAGTACCATTTGCCAGATACCTTCATCCAGCCTGTTTTCATAGCACCTGAACCGTCGAGATAGTACCAAGTCTCACCGTCTTTCAACCAACCTGCTTGCATCCAGACTGAACTATCGAAGCGATACCAGATATTATCTAATTTTGCCCACTGATTGTAAGGGTAAGATCCCATCAAGTTGCATAAACTACCAACGCGAGCCAGCTTGTCGCCAAAAACCCATACTTTTACCTACTTCTTGCATTTGGTTAAAGAAATTGTAGGAATTATTCGTTGTACTCTTATTTTCATTTTTGATTTTATGAGTTCCGATAGCCTTCAAATTTTTGTCAAAAAGATTCGCCTTAGTCGCAAATGTTTGAATCTGAGAAGAGTAGGCTTCTATGTATTGAATGGCTTTTCCATAACCACCAGCTAATTCTTCAGAGCCACCAGATGATGTTCCGAAACTTTGTGCAACGGTAATCCATCCATTTTGAGTAACAGGGTTTTCAAAGGCTGCCAAACCCATATAGGTCAATTCTGGATTGATTAAGGATTCGTAGTGTCCAGTTTGATCAGAGACATTTGCTCCGCTACGAGATTTATAGAATATATTTCTCAATAGCACGCGCAACGCCGTCTTCTTCGTTGCTTGAGGTAACGGCATCCGCAAGAGATTTGACATAATCGCTGGCATTTCCCATTGCAATCCCAAGCCCTGCAAATTGGAGCATTTCGATATCGTTATTAGCATCGCCCATGGCCATAATCTCTGAGGAATCAATCTTCAAAATCTCAGCTAGTCGTGAAAGAGCAGTAGCCTTTGTCGTTCCAAGCGGCATTGCTTCATAAATGACAGGCTGCGAACGAACTCCACTGAATCGTTGGCAAAGCTCTTCAGCAAAACGCTGCTCAAAATCGTCTGTTTGGCTCTCTGTTCCTAAAAACATACCTTGGAACATACGAAACTTGCCACTAGTCGCTTCCTCAAGAGAAATTTCAGTCAGGTCTGAAAAGACTAGTTTGGCATCATTTTGAATGATTTCATTAGGTTTGCCACCGAGGACAAAATAATGTTCCTCATCAAAAAGAGTCAACTGAACATCACTTTTTTCAGCTAGGTCATAGAGGTATTCGATGTCTGCTGGACTAAGTTCTTGCCAGTCAACCAAGCCCCAGTCGCTAGTCTGGTGAGTTGAACAACCGTTGTTAACAATCACATACTCATTCTGGAGATCAAGCCCCAGTTTTTTGTAGTAGGGGAGGACACCGAAAAGCGGGCGACCCGTACAGAGAACCAATTTGACACCTTTTTCAATGGCTTTGTGAATAGCAATAATGTGAGCTTGTGGGATTTCCTTGGCTTCATTGAGGAGGGTTCCGTCCATATCCAAGGCTAGTAGTTTAATCATAAGACTTCCTTCTTTATCTTTTGGTATTATTATAGCATATTTTGGAGAAGAAATTGATAGGAAGCTTGGGGCTAATTGATTTTACAGTTTAGGATGTTTTGATGACAATTCATGATTTGAAGAGGATATTTGGCCAAGATATGCTATACTAAACTTGTGATTCAATTAAGCAAACCATTCTATTCAATAAGCTAGTCAAGGAAAACAGAGGATTTAATATGAAAAAACGGATTATTCAGATTTTACTAGCATTATCCTTAATTTTTTACAAATCAACTTGGTTTTGGGGAATTTTCAATCACCTCGCAAAGCCCTATCTACCAGCAAGTCGTGAATTTTTTCAGATTCTGCTTTGGATGGAGAGTGGAGGTCTTTTATTAGCGGTCATCTATCTACTAGTTTTTGCAGGAAAGAAGACTTTTCATTTCAAATGGCAGCTGAGGCACTTTATCTACCTTTTACTGGGTTACATCATTTTGTATATGTCTGACGTCCTCTTGTCTTATTTCATACCCTCGTCTTCAAATCAAATTTCTTTGAATGAAACGATAGAAATGATAGGGAGACAGGAATTACCCTATTTCTTGCTCATGGCTTGCTTCATCGGCCCTATTGCTGAGGAATTGATTTATCGCGGTGTGCTTATGACAACCTTTTTCAAAAACTCGCCTTGGTACGGAGATGTCTTGCTTTCTGCTATTATTTTCGGTTATATTCATATCAATTTTGCTTTAACTCCTCTTGCTTTTTTCATTTATGCTAGTGGAGGTCTCATTTTAGCTCTACTGTATCGCATGACAAAAAATCTCTACTATCCAATACTAGTTCATATTCTCATCAATATCACTGCCTTCTGGAATGTATGGTTACTCCTATTTTCAGGAAGTTAGCTTACTAAAAAAATGTCGGAACTTTCCGCATTTTCTTTTTTCACAAATAGTCAACGTTTTTCTTTTCGATATTGGAGTGGTGTGTATCCAGTTATTTTTTGAATTGATTTTGAAAATAAGGTTGGCTTGAGAAAGGCAGATAGTGAAGATAGTTAAGAAGGTTAAGAAGAATAGGATGTTCTTTTTCCTTTTTGGAAAACTTCTAAAATATGGTATAATGAAAAGATAAAGAAGTTGGAGGTAGAAGATGAACATTCAACAATTACGCTATGTTGTGGCCATTGCCAATAGCGGTACTTTTCGTGAAGCTGCTGAAAAGATGTATGTTAGTCAGCCGAGTCTGTCTATTTCTGTTCGTGATTTGGAAAAAGAATTGGGTTTTAAGATTTTCCGTCGGACCAGCTCAGGGACTTTCTTGACTCGTCGTGGTATGGAATTCTATGAAAAAGCGCAAGAATTGGTTAAAGGATTTGATATTTTTCAAAATCAGTATGCCCATCCTGAGGAAGAAAAGGATGAATTTTCCATTGCCAGTCAGCACTATGACTTCTTGCCACCAACCATTACGGCCTTTTCAGAGCGCTATCCTGATTATAAGAACTTCCGTATTTTTGAATCAACTACTGTTCAAATTTTAGACGAAGTAGCGCAAGGTCACAGTGAGATTGGGATTATCTACCTCAATAATCAAAATAAAAAAGGGATTATGCAACGGGTTGAAAAGTTAGGCCTAGAGGTTATTGAACTAATTCCCTTCCATACCCATATTTATCTCCGTGAGGGGCATCCTTTAGCTCAGAAAGAGGAATTGGTCATGGAGGATTTAGCGGATCTACCAACGGTTCGTTTCACGCAAGAGAAAGACGAGTATCTTTATTATTCAGAGAACTTTGTTGATACCAGCGCGAGCTCGCAGATGTTTAATGTGACAGACCGTGCTACTTTGAATGGTATTTTGGAGCGGACGGACGCTTATGCAACAGGTTCTGGATTTTTAGATAGTGACAGTGTGAATGGCATCACAGTTATTCGTCTTAAGGATAACCTAGATAACCGCATGGTCTATGTTAAACGTGAAGAAGTGGAGCTGAGTCAAGCTGGAACTCTTTTCGTAGAAGTCATGCAAGAATATTTTAATCAGAAGAGGAAATCATGAAAAAAGAGGAATAGTGGCAGTCATTGTACTGCTTTTGATTGCGCTGGATCAGTTAGTTAAATCCTATATCGTCCAACAGATTCCACTGGGTGAAGTGCGCTCCTGGATTCCCAATTTCGTTAGCTTGACCTACCTGCAAAATCGAGGGGCAGCCTTTTCTATCTTACAAGATCAGCAGTTGTTATTCGCTGTCATTACCCTGGTCGTCGTGGTAGGTGCCATTTGGTATCTACATAAGCACATGGAGGACTCATTCTGGATGGTCTTGGGTTTGACTCTGATAATCGCGGGTGGTCTTGGAAACTTTATTGACAGGGTCAGTCAGGGCTTTGTTGTGGATATGTTTCACCTTGACTTTATCAATTTTGCAATTTTCAATGTGGCAGATAGCTATCTGACTGTTGGAGTGATTATTTTATTGATTGCAATGCTAAAAGAGGAAATAAATGGAAATTAAAATTGAAACTGGTGGCCTGCGTTTAGATAAGGCTTTGTCAGATTTGACAGAATTATCACGTAGTCTCGCGAATGAACAAATCAAATCAGGCCAGGTCTTGGTCAATGGCCAAGTCAAGAAAGCTAAATACACTGTCCAAGAGGGCGATGTCGTCACTTACCATGTGCCAGAACCAGAGGTTTTAGAGTATGTGGCTGAGGATCTTCCGCTAGAAATCATCTACCAAGATGAGGATGTGGCTGTTGTCAACAAACCTCAGGGAATGGTTGTGCATCCGAGTGCTGGTCATACTAGTGGAACCCTAGTAAATGCCCTTATGTATCATATTAAGGACTTGTCGGGTATCAATGGGGTTCTGCGTCCAGGAATTGTTCATCGTATTGATAAGGATACGTCAGGTCTTCTTATGATTGCTAAAAATGATGAGGCGCATCTAGCACTTGCCCAAGAACTCAAGGATAAAAAGTCTCTCCGCAAATATTGGGCGATTGTTCATGGAAATTTGCCCAATGATCGCGGTGTGATTGAAGCACCGATTGGTAGGAGTGAAAAAGATCGTAAGAAACAGGCTGTGACTGCTAAAGGGAAACCTGCAGTAACTCGTTTCCACGTCTTGGAACGCTTTGGCGATTATAGCTTAGTGGAGTTGCAACTAGAGACAGGGCGTACCCATCAGATTCGTGTCCACATGGCTTATATCGGTCATCCAGTTGCTGGGGATGAAGTCTATGGTCCTCGTAAGACACTTAAGGGGCATGGACAATTTCTTCATGCCAAGACTCTAGGTTTTACTCATCCGAGAACAGGTGAGACCTTAGAATTTACAGCAGATATCCCAGCAATTTTTAAGGAAACATTGGAGAGATTGAGGAAGTAAGAATGAAAAAGAAATTAACTAGTTTAGCACTTGCAGGCGCTTTTTTAGGCTTGTCATGGTATGGAAATGTTCAAGCTCAAGAAAGTTCAGGAAATAAAATCCACTTTATAAATGTTCATGAAGGTGGCAGTGATGCGATTATTCTTGAAAGCAATGGACATTTTGCCATGGTGGATACAGGAGAAGATTATGATTTCCCAGATGGAAGTGATTCTCGTTATCCATGGAGACAGGGTATCAATACAACTTATAAGCATGTTCTAACAGACCGTGTCTTTCGTCGTTTGAAGGAATTGGGTGTCCAAAAACTTGATTTTATTTTGGTAACCCATACCCACAGTGACCATATTGGAAATGTTGATGAATTACTGTCTACCTATCCAGTTGACCGAGTCTATCTTAAGAAATATAGTGATAATCGTATTACTAAGCCTGAACGTCTTTGGGATAATCTGTATGGCTATGATAAGGTTTTAAAGACTGCTGCTGAAAAAGGTGTTTCAGTTATTCAAAATATCACACAAGGAGATGCTCATTTTCAGTTTGGAGACATGGATATTCAACTATATAATTATGAAAATGAAACAGATTCATCAGGTGAATTAAAGAAAATTTGGGATGATAATTCCAATTCCTTGATTAGCGTAGTAAAAGTCAATGGTAAGAAAATTTACCTTGGGGGCGACTTAGATAATGTGCATGGAGCGGAAGATAAGTATGGACCTCTCATTGGAAAAGTTGATTTGATGAAGTTTAATCATCACCATGATACCAACAAATCAAATACCAAGGATTTTATTAAAAATTTGAGTCCGAGTTTGATTGTTCAAACTTCGGATAGTCTACCTTGGAAAAATGGTGTTGATAGTGAGTATGTTAATTGGCTCAAAGAACGAGGAATTGAGAGAATCAACGCAGCCAGCAAAGACTATGATGCAACAGTTTTTGATATTCGACAAGACGGTTTAGTAAACATTTCAACTTCCTACAAGCCTATTCCAAGTTTTCAAGCTGGTTGGCATAAGAGTTCATATGGAAACTGGTGGTATCAAGCGCCTGATTCTACAGGAGAATATGCTGTCGGTTGGAATGAAATTAAGGGTGAATGGTATTACTTTAACCAAACGGGTATCTTATTACAGAATCAATGGAAAAAATGGAACAATCGTTGGTTCTATTTGACAGACTCTGGTGTTGCTGCTAAAAATTGGAAGAAAATCGCTGGAATCTGGTATTATTTTAACAAAGAAAACCAGATGGAAATTGGTTGGATTCAAGATAAAGAGCAGTGGTATTATTTGGATGTTGATGGCTCTATGAAGACAGGTTGGCTTCAATATAAGGGGCAATGGTATTACTTTGCTCCATCAGGGGAAATGAAAACGGGCTGGGTAAAAGATAAAGAAGCCTGGTACTATATGGATTCTACTGGTATCATGAAGACAGGTGAGATAGAAGTTGCTGGACATCATTACTATCTAGAAGAATCAGGAGCTATGAAGCAAGGCTGGCTTAAAAAGGCAAATGATTGGTATTTCTACAAGACAGATGGTTCACGAGCTATAGGTTGGATTAAAGACAAGGATAAATGGTACTTCTTGAAAGAAAATGGTCAATTACTTGTGAATGGTAAGACACCAGAAGGCTATACTGTGGATTCAAGTGGTGCCTGGTTAGTGGATGTTCCGATCGAGAAATCTGCTACAATTAAAACTACAAGTCATTCAGAAATAAAAGAATCCAAAGAAGTAGTGAAAAAGGATCTTGAAAATAAAGAAACGAGTCAACATGAAAGTGTTACAAATTCTTCAACTAGTCAAGATTTGACATCCTCAACTTCACAAAGCTCTGAAACGAGTGTAAACAAATCGGAATCAGAACAGTAGTAGAAAAGAAGGTTTTAGGGCCTTCTTTTTCCTATCAACTCTTTTCTATTTCCTGTTATTCATGTTATAATGGATAAATATGAATAATCGGAGTGAGACTATGAAATACAAACGGATTGTCTTTAAGGTGGGTACTTCTTCTCTGACAAATGAGGATGGAAGTTTATCACGTAGTAAGGTAAAGGATATTACCCAGCAGTTGGCTATGCTGCACGAGGCTGGTCATGAGTTGATTTTGGTGTCTTCAGGTGCCATTGCGGCTGGTTTTGGAGCCTTAGGATTTAAAAAGCGTCCGACTAAAATTGCTGATAAACAGGCTTCAGCAGCGGTAGGACAAGGGCTTTTGTTGGAAGAATACACGACCAATCTTCTCTTGCGCCAAATCGTTTCTGCACAAATCTTGCTAACCCAGGATGACTTTGTAGATAAGCGTCGTTATAAAAATGCCCATCAGGCTTTGTCGGTTTTACTTAGCCGTGGGGCGATTCCTATCATCAATGAGAATGATAGTGTTGTTATTGATGACTCAAGGTTGGGGACAATGATACTCTGAGTGCACAGGTGGCGGCCATGGTCCAAGCAGACCTTTTGATCCTCTTGACAGACGTAGATGGTCTCTATACAGGAAATCCTAATTCAGATCCAAGAGCCAAACGTTTGGAGCAAATCGAGACTATCAATCGTGAGATTATCGATATGGCTTATGGAGCTGGTTCGTCAAACGGAACTGGGGGCATGTTAACCAAAATCAAAGCTGCAACTATTGCGACAGAATCGGGTGTTCCTGTTTATATCTGCTCATCCTTGAAGTCAGATGCCATGATTGAAGCGGCTGAGGAGACCAAGGATGGTTCCTACTTTGTTGCGCAAGAGAAGGGGCTTCGTACCCAGAAACAATGGCTGGCCTTTTATGCTCAGAGTCAAGGTTCTATTTGGGTTGATAAAGGGGCTGCGGAAGCTCTCTCTCAACATGGAAAGAGTCTTCTCTTATCTGGTATCGTTGAAGCAGAAGGAGCCTTTTCTTACGGTGATATCGTGACAGTATTTGATAAGGAAAGTGGAAAATCACTTGGAAAAGGACGCGTGCAATTTGGAGCATCTGCTTTGGAGGATATGTTGCGTTCTCAAAAAGCCAAGGGTGTCTTGATTTACCGTGACGACTGGATTTCCATTACTCCTGAAATCCAACTACTTTTTACAGAATTTTAGAGGTAAACTATGGTGAGTAGACAAGAACAATTTGAACAGGTACAGGCTGTTAAAAAATCGATTAACACAGCTAGTGAAGAAGTGAAAAACCAAGCCTTGCTAGCCATGGCTGATCACTTAGTGGCTGCTACTGAGGAAATTTTAGCGGCTAATGCCCTCGATATGGCAGCGGCTAAGGGGAAAATCTCAGATGTGATGTTGGATCGTCTTTATTTGGATGCAGATCGTATAGAAGCGATGGCAAGAGGAATTCGTGAAGTGGTTGCCTTCCCAGATCCAATCGGTGAAGTTTTAGAAACAAGTCAGCTTGAAAATGGTTTGGTTATCACAAAAAAACGTGTAGCTATGGGTGTCATCGGTATTATCTATGAAAGCCGTCCAAATGTGACGTCTGATGCGGCTGCTTTGACTCTTAAGAGTGGAAATGCGGTTGTTCTTCGTAGTGGTAAGGATGCCTATCAAACAACCCATGCCATTGTCACAGCCTTGAAGAAGGGCTTGGAGACGACTACTATTCACCCAAATGTGATTCAACTGGTGGAAGATACTAGCCATGAAAGTAGTTATGCTATGATGAAGGCCAAGGGCTATCTAGACCTCCTCATTCCTCGTGGAGGAGCTGGCTTGATCAATGCAGTGGTTGAGAATGCGATTGTACCTGTTATCGAGACAGGGACTGGGATTGTCCATGTCTATGTGGATAAGGATGCAGACGAAGACAAGGCGCTGTCTATCATCAACAATGCTAAAACCAGTCGTCCCTCTGTTTGCAATGCCATGGAGGTTCTGCTGGTTCATGAAGACAAGGCAGCAAGCTTCCTTCCTCGCTTGGAGCAAGTGCTGGTTGCAGATCGAAAAGAAGCTGGGTTGGAACCAATTCAATTCCGCTTGGATGAGAAAGCCAGTCAGTTTCTTTCAGGTCAAGCAGCTGAGGCACAAGACTTTGACACCGAGTTTTTAGACTATGTCTTAGCTGTTAAGGTTGTGAGCAGTTTAGAAGAAGCGGTTGCCCATATTGAAGCCCATAGTACCCATCATTCAGATGCCATTGTAACGGAAAATGCTGAAGCTGCAGCTTACTTTACAGATCAAGTGGACTCTGCAGCTGTCTATGTCAATGCCTCAACTCGTTTTACCGATGGTGGACAATTTGGTCTTGGATGTGAGATGGGAATTTCTACTCAGAAATTGCACGCGCGTGGTCCAATGGGCTTGAAAGAGTTGACCAGCTACAAGTATGTGGTTGCTGGTGATGGGCAGATAAGGGAGTAAGAGATGAAGATTGGATTTATCGGTTTGGGGAATATGGGGGCTAGTTTGGCTAAGGCTGTTTTGCAGGCCAAGACGTGTGATGACATTCTTCTTGCCAATCGTAGTCAAGCTAAGGTAGATGCTTTCATTGCAGACTTTGGTGGTCAGGCTTCCAGCAATGAAGAAATTTTTGCAGAAGCAGATGTGATTTTTCTAGGTGTTAAGCCAGCTCAGTTCTCAGACTTACTTTCTCAATATCAGACCATCCTTGAAAAACGAGAAAGTCTTCTTTTGATTTCCATGGCAGCTGGATTGACCTTGGAAAAACTCGCTAGTCTTCTTCCAAATCAACACAGAATTATTCGTATGATGCCAAATACCCCTGCTTCTATTGGTCAAGGAGTGATTAGTTATGCCTTGTCTCCTAATTGCAGGGCTGAGGACAGTGAGCTCTTTTGTCAGCTTTTAGCCAAGGCTGGTCTTTTGGTTGAACTTGGAGAAAGCTTAATAGATGCAGCGACAGGTCTTGCAGGTTGTGGACCAGCCTTTGTCTATCTTTTTATCGAGGCCTTGGCAGATGCAGGTGTTCAGACTGGATTGCCACGAGAAACAGCATTGAAAATGGCAGCTCAAACTGTGGTAGGAGCTGGACAATTGGTCCTTGAAAGTCAGCAACATCCTGGAGTTTTGAAAGACCAAGTTTGCAGCCCAGGCGGTTCGACTATCGCTGGTGTAGCGAGCCTAGAAGCGCATGCTTTTCGAGGAACGGTCATGGATGCAGTTGGTCAAGCCTACAAACGAACACAAGAACTAGGTAAATAAGAGGTGGATTTGTCTGCCTCTTTTATGGTGGTTGATACTCTTCGAAAATCTCTTCAAACTGCGTCAGCTTCCATCTGCAACCTCAAAACAGTGTTTTGAGCAACCTGCGACTAGCTTCCTAGTTTGCTCTTTGATTTTCATTGAGTATGAAATGAGAAGACAAAAAGATTGTCACAAACCCCTATTTTTTTGATAGAATAGAAGTAGTAAAAAAGAAATGAGTTAGACATGTCAAAAGGATTTTTAGTCTCTCTTGAGGGACCAGAGGGAGCAGGCAAGACCAGTGTTTTAGAGGCTCTGCTACCAATTTTAGAGGAAAAAGGAGTAGAGGTGTTGACGACCCGTGAACCTGGCGGAGTCTTGATTGGGGAGAAGATTCGGGAAGTGATTTTGGATCCAAGTCATACTCAGATGGATGCGAAGACAGAGTTGCTTCTCTATATTGCCAGTCGCAGACAGCACTTGGTGGAAAAAGTTCTTCCAGCCCTTGAAGCTGGCAAGTTGGTCATCATGGATCGTTTTATCGATAGTTCTGTTGCCTATCAGGGATTTGGTCGTGGCTTAGATATTGAAGCCATTGACTGGCTCAATCAGTTTGCGACAGATGGCCTCAAACCCGATTTGACACTCTATTTTGACATCGAGGTGGAAGAAGGGCTGGCTCGTATTGCTGCTAATAGTGACCGCGAGGTTAATCGTTTGGATTTGGAAGGGTTGGACTTGCATAAAAAAGTTCGTCAAGGCTACCTTTCTCTTCTGGATAAAGAGGGAAATCGCATTGTCAAGATTGATGCTAGTCTCCCTTTGGAGCAAGTTGTGGAAACTACCAAGGCTGTCTTGTTTGACGGAATGGGCTTGGCCAAATGAAACAAGAACAATTAAAGGCTTGGCAACCAGCCCAGTTTGACCGATTTGTCCGTATCTTAGAACAAGACCAGCTCAATCACGCCTATCTCTTTTCAGGTTTCTTTGGAAGCCTGGAAATGGCGCAGTTTTTGGCCAAGAGTCTATTTTGTACGGATAAGGTAGATGTTTTACCATGTGAAAACTGCCGAAATTGTAAGCTGATTGAACAGGGAGAATTTCCCGATGTAACCTTGATTAAGCCAGTCAATCAGGTCATCAAGACAGAACGCATTCGGGAATTGGTGGGACAGTTTTCTCAAGCAGGGATTGAAAGCCAGCAACAGGTCTTTATCATCGAGCAAGCGGATAAAATGCATCCCAACGCAGCCAATTCTCTGCTTAAGGTCATCGAAGAACCCCAGAGTGAAGTTTATATTTTCTTCTTGACTAGCGATGAGGAAAAGATGTTACCGACAATCCGAAGTCGGACCCAGATTTTCCACTTTAAAAAGCAAGAAGAACAACTCATCTTGCTCTTAGAACAAATGGGACTTGTTAAGAAAAAAGCGACTCTTTTAGCTCAGTTTAGTCAATCGCGAGCTGAAGCAGAAAAGTTGGCTAATCAGGCAAGTTTTTGGACCTTGGTCGATGAAAGTGAACGCCTGCTGACTTGGTTAGTAGCTAAGAAAAAAGAAAGTTATCTACAGGTTGCCAAATTAGCGAACTTGGCAGATGATAAGGAAAAACAAGATCAGGTTTTACGGGTTCTTGAAGTTCTCTGTGGGCAGGATCTCTTGCAGGTAAGAGTAAGGGTGATTCTACAAGATTTGCTAGAAGCTAGAAAAATGTGGCAAGCTAATGTCAGCTTTCAAAATGCCATGGAATATCTGGTCTTGAAAGAAATATAAACTCAAAAATGAACGATAAAGAAAGGAAAGGCCTGGCTTATGGACAAAAAAGAATTATTTGACGCGCTGGATGATTTTTCCCAACAGTTATTGGTAACCTTGGCCGATGTGGAAGCTATCAAGAAAAATCTCAAGAGCCTAGTAGAGGAAAATACAGCTCTTCGTTTGGAAAATTCTAAGTTGCGCGAACGTTTGGGTGAGGTGGAAGCAGACGCTCCCGTCAAGGCCAAGCATGTTCGCGAAAGTGTTCGTCGCATTTACCGTGATGGATTTCACGTATGTAATGATTTTTATGGACAACGTCGAGAACAGGACGAGGAATGTATGTTCTGTGACGAGTTGTTATACAGGGAGTAAGCATGCAGATTCAAAAAAGTTTTAAGGGGCAGTTTCCCTATGGCAAGCTGTATCTAGTGGCAACGCCGATTGGCAATCTAGATGATATGACCTTTCGCGCTATCCAGACCTTGAAAGAAGTGGACTGGATTGCTGCTGAGGATACGCGCAATACAGGTCTTTTGCTAAGCATTTTGACATTTCCACCAAGCAGATCAGTTTTCATGAGCACAATGCCAAGGAAAAAATTCCTGATTTGATTGGTTTCTTGAAAGCAGGGCAAAGTATTGCTCAGGTCTCTGATGCTTAGGTTTGCCTAGCATTTCAGACCCTGGTCATGATTTGGTTAAGGCAGCTATTGAGGAAGAAATTGCAGTTGTGACTGTTCCAGGTGCCTCTGCAGGAATTTCTGCCTTGATTGCCAGTGGTCTAGCGCCACAACCACATATCTTTTACGGCTTTTTACCGAGAAAATCAGGCCAGCAAAAGCAATTTTTCGACTCGAAAAAAGATTATCCTGAAACTCAGATTTTCTATGAATCGCCTCATCGTGTAGCAGATACGTTGGAAAATATGTTAGAAGTCTACGGTAACCGCTCGGTTGTCTTGGTCAGGGAATTGACTAAAATCTATGAAGAATACCAACGCGGTACCATTTCTGAGTTATTGGAAAGCATTGCTGAAACGCCACTTAAAGGAGAATGCCTTCTCATTGTTGAAGGTGCCAGTCAGGATGTGGAGGAAAAAGACGAGGAGGACTTGTTCTTAGAAATCCAAGCCCGTATCCAGCAAGGCATGAAGAAAAATCAAGCTATCAAGGAAGTCGCTAAGATTTACCAGTGGAATAAAAGCCAGCTCTACGCTGCCTACCATGATTGGGAAGAAAATCAAGAAAATGACTAATACTCTTCGAAAATCTCTTCAAACCGTGTCAACGTCGCCTTGTCGTAGGTGTGGTTACTGACTTCGTCAGTTCTATCCACAACCTCAAAACAGTGTTTTGAGCTGGACTTCGTCAGTTCTATCTACAACTTCAAAGCAGTGCTTTGAGCAACCTGCGGCTAGTTTGCTCTTTGATTTTCATTTAGTATAAACAGGGAAGTTTGCCTTCTTCCCTTTTTTTGTTATACTAGTAGAAGAAAAAAATAGAAAGATTTGTGGGAGTGAAAAAGTCCGGGGGGACTTTTTCAGCTTGAGCCAAGAAATTGAGAGCGAGGAAAGTCCGGGGACTTTTTCAGCCTGAGCCAAGAAACTCGAAAGCTCGTAAGTCTGATTGGCTTTTTCAATGTGAATCTTAACTTCACACTCCCAAAGAGGTATTAGTGTCGTGTCTCAATCTTATATCAATGTTATCGGTGCTGGTTTGGCAGGTTCTGAAGCAGCTTACCAAATCGCAGAGCGTGGTATTCCAGTTAAACTTTATGAAATGCGTGGTGTCAAGTCGACTCCTCAGCACAAAACAGACAATTTTGCTGAGTTGGTTTGTTCCAATTCTTTGCGTGGGGATGCTTTGACAAATGCAGTTGGTCTTCTCAAGGAAGAAATGCGTCGCTTGGGTTCTGTTATCTTGGAATCTGCTGAGGCTACACGTGTTCCTGCTTATGGAGCCCTTGCGGTGGATCGTGATGGTTTCTCTCAAATGGTGACCGAAAAAGTGGTCAACCACCCCTTGATTGAAGTGGTGCGTGATGAAATTACAGAATTGCCAACAGATGTTATTACAGTTGTGGCGACTGGTCCCTTGACTAGCGATGCCCTGGCTGAAAAGATTCATGCCCTTAATAATGGCGATGGCTTCTATTTCTACGATGCAGCAGCGCCTATTATCGATGTCAACACTATCGATATGAGTAAGGTCTATCTCAAATCTCGTTATGATAAGGGAGAAGCAGCCTATCTCAATGCTCCAATGACCAAGCAAGAGTTTATGGATTTCCATGAAGCCTTGGTCAATGCGGAAGAAGCACCGCTCAATTCTTTTGAAAAAGAAAAGTACTTTGAAGGATGTATGCCAATCGAAGTTATGGCCAAACGTGGCATTAAAACTATGCTTTATGGCCCTATGAAGCCAGTCGGTCTTGAGTATCCGGACGACTACACAGGACCTCGTGATGGAGAATTTAAAACACCTTATGCGGTTGTGCAACTTCGTCAGGATAATGCAGCTGGTAGCCTATACAATATTGTTGGTTTCCAGACCCACCTCAAATGGGGAGAACAAAAGCGTGTCTTCCAAATGATTGGTCTTGAAAATGCGGAGTTTGTCCGTTATGGTGTCATGCATCGCAATTCTTACATGGATTCACCAAATCTTCTTGAGCAGACTTACCGTTCCAAGAAACAACCAAATCTCTTCTTTGCTGGTCAGATGACGGGGGTGGAAGGCTATGTTGAGTCGGCGGCTTCGGGCTTAGTTGCGGGAATTAACGCAGCTCGTCTCTTCAAGGAAGAAAGCGAGGTTATTTTCCCCGAGACGACAGCGATTGGAAGCTTAGCTCATTACATTACCCATGCCGACAGCAAACATTTCCAACCAATGAATGTCAATTTTGGGATCATCAAGGAGTTGGAAGGCGAGCGTATCCGTGATAAGAAGGCTCGTTATGAAAAAATTGCAGAGCGTGCCCTTGCCGACTTAGAGGAATTTTTGACTGTCTAATTTTTTTGAAAGAATTGCTCATGATACTATAAAAATCTTAGAAATTGTGATAGAATAGGTAGGATAAAAGAAGGAGAGTGAAAATGGCGAATCCCAAGTATAAACGTATTTTAATCAAGTTATCAGGTGAAGCCCTTGTATGAACGTGGCGTAGGGATTGATATCCAAACAGTTCAAACAATCGCAAAAGAGATTCAAGAAGTTCATAGCTTAGGTATCGAAATTGCCCTTGTTATTGGTGGAGGAAATCTCTGGCGTGGTGAACCTGCTGCAGAAGCAGGAATGGACCGCGTTCAGGCAGATTACACAGGAATGCTTGGGACTGTTATGAATGCTCTTGTGATGGCAGATTCATTGCAACAAGTTGGGGTTGATACGCGTGTGCAAACAGCCATTGCAATGCAACAAGTGGCAGAGCCTTACGTACGTGGACGTGCCCTTCGTCACCTTGAAAAAGGCCGTATCGTTATCTTTGGTGCCAATTGGTTCACCTTACTTCTCAACAGATACAACAGCGGCCCTTCGTGCAGCTGAAATCGAAGCGGATGCTATCCTTATGGCTAAAAATGGGGTCGATGGTGTTTACAATGCCGATCCTAAGAAGGACAAGACAGCCGTTAAGTTTGAAGAATTGACCCACCGTGACGTTATCAATAAAGGTCTTCGTATCATGGACTCAACTGCTTCAACCCTCTCAATGGATAACGACATTGACTTGGTTGTCTTCAACATGAACCAACCAGGCAACATCAAACGTGTCGTATTTGGTGAAAATATCGGAACAACAGTTTCAAATAATATCGAAGAAAAGGAATAAGAAAGATTATGGCTAACGCAATTATTGAAAAAGCTAAAGAGAGAATGACCCAGTCTCACCAATCACTTGCTCGTGAATTTGGTGGTATCCGTGCTGGTCGTGCCAACGCAAGTTTACTCGACCGTGTACATGTAGAATACTATGGAGTAGAAACTCCTCTTAACCAAATTGCTTCAATTACCATTCCAGAAGCGCGTGTTTTGTTGGTAACACCATTTGACAAGTCTTCATTGAAAGACATCGAACGTGCCTTAAACGCTTCTGATCTTGGTATCACACCAGCTAACGATGGTTCTGTAATTCGTTTGGTTATCCCTGCTCTTACAGAAGAAACTCGTCGTGACCTTGCTAAAGAAGTGAAGAAGGTCGGTGAGAATGCTAAAGTGGCTGTCCGCAATATCCGTCGCGATGCTATGGATGAAGCTAAGAAACAAGAAAAAGCAAAAGAAATCACTGAAGACGAATTGAAGACTCTTGAAAAAGACATTCAAAAAGTAACAGATGATGCTGTTAAACACATCGACGACATGACTGCCAACAAAGAGAAAGAACTCTTGGAAGTCTAAAAATAAACAGAAAAACTCAGTTGGCATTGCTGGCTGAGTTTTGTTCGAAAGAAGGAAATATGAATACAAATCTTGCAAGTTTTATCGTTGGACTGATCATCGATGAAAACGACCGTTTTTACTTTGTTCAAAAGGATGGCCAGACCTATGCTCTTACCAAGGAAGAAGGTCAACATACAGTAGGGGATACGGTTAAAGGTTTTGCCTACACGGATATGAAGCAAAAACTCCGCTTGACAACTCTAGAAGTGACTGCCACTCAGGACCAATTTGGTTGGGGACGTGTCACAGAAGTTCGTAAAGACTTGGGTGTCTTTGTGGATACAGGCCTTCCTGACAAGGAAATCGTTGTGTCACTCGATATTCTCCCTGAGCTCAAGGAACTCTGGCCTAAGAAGGGTGATCAACTCTACATCCGTCTTGAAGTGGACAAGAAAGATCGTATCTGGGGACTCTTGGCTTATCAAGAAGACTTCCAACGTCTGGCTCGACCTGCCTACAACAACATGCAGAACCAAAACTGGCCAGCCATTGTATACCGCCTCAAGCTGTCAGGAACTTTTGTTTACCTGCCAGAAAATAACATGCTTGGTTTTATCCATCCTAGCGAGCGCTATGCAGAGCCACGTTTAGGGCAAGTTTTAGATGCGCGTGTCATTGGTTTCCGCGAAGTGGACCGCACTCTGAACCTCTCCCTCAAACCACGTTCATTTGAAATGTTGGAAAATGATGCCCAGATGATTTTGACTTATTTGGAAAGCAATGGCGGTTTCATGACCTTGAATGATAAGTCATCTCCAGATGACATCAAGGCAACCTTTGGCATTTCTAAAGGTCAGTTCAAGAAAGTTTTAGGTGGTCTTATGAAGGCTGGTAAAATCAAGCAAGACCAGTTTGGGACAGAATTGATCTAGGGTGACATATGAGAAAATCATTTTACACTTGGCTCATGACCGAGCGCAATCCTAAAAGTAACAGTCCCAAAGCTATCCTAGCAGACCTAGCCTTTGAAGAATCAGCTTTTCCAAAACACACAGATGATTTTGATGAGGTGAGTCGCTTTTTGGAAGAACATGCCAGTTTCTCTTTTAACCTAGGAGACTTTGACGCTATCTGGCAAGAATACTTAGAACACTAGCATGATTCATTGGGTTTGGGCTAATTTCTCCATCCCTTTGCTATAATAAAAAGAAATAAAAGGATTAGAGAGGTTCTTTATTTGAAGGAACATTCAATAGACATTCAACTGAGTCATCCAGATGACCTGTTTCATCTTTTTGTTCCAATGAGCGCCATCTTCGTTTGATGGAAGAAGAGCTTGATGTGGTGATTCATGCTCGTACAGAGATTGTACAAGTCTTGGGGGGAGTCAGCTTGTGAGGAAGCTAGACAAGTTATTCAAGCCTTGATGGTTTTGGTAAATCGTGGAATGACAGTCGGCACACCAGATGTAGTGACTGCGATTAGCATGGTCAAAAACGATGAAATCGACAAATTTGTCGCCCTTTATGAAGAAGAAATTATCAAGGATAATACAGGGAAGCCTATCCGTGTCAAAACACTGGGTCAAAAACTTTATGTGGACAGTGTTAAACAGCATGATGTGACCTTTGGAATTGGGCCAGCAGGGACAGGGAAGACCTTTCTTGCAGTGACCTTAGCAGTGACTGCACTTAAACGTGGGCAAGTCAAGAGGATTATCTTGACACGTCCAGCGGTGGAAGCAGGAGAGAGTCTAGGTTTTCTTCCGGTGATCTTAAGGAGAAGGTAGATCCTTACCTTCGACCTGTTTATGATGCTTTGTATCAGATTCTGGGGAAAGACCAAACAACTCGACTCATGGAGCGTGAAATTATTGAGATTGCGCCCCTTGCCTATATGCGTGGACGGACCTTGGATGATGCCTTTGTCATTCTCGATGAGGCGCAAAATACGACCATTATGCAGATGAAGATGTTTTTGACTCGTTTAGGTTTTCATTCTAAGATGATTGTCAATGGAGATATCAGTCAGATTGACCTGCCACGCAATGTCAAGTCCTTTGATTGATGCCCAAGAGAAACTCAAGAACATTCACCAGATTGACTTTGTTCATTTTTCAGCCAAGGATGTGGTTCGCCACCCAGTTGTCGCTCAGATTATCCGAGCCTATGAACCAGAACTAGGTTAAAAGAAGAGAGTGAAGAATTAGATCCTCAACCTCTATATGAAGGATAGTTCTTTTGTACTTAAAGTTATCTCAATACTAAATCTATAGTAGATTGAAGCTAGAATAGTACGTTGTGACTGCTAAAACATTTTTAGAAATTAATTTGACTTTCCTGATTGATTTGTTTATATCTTATTTCAATCTACTATAAGTTTGCTTTTTAAATGTTTTATTCAATATCCTTATATTAGATTAGAAAGGTTTCAAGTGGAAGAAACGTATGGAATCAATCTTTTTAAAACTAGCTCAGTATCCCATAGTCGAGACAGAGCGTTTGTTGCTTAGACCTGTAACTTTGAATGATGCGGAAGCAATGTTTGACTATGCCTCGGACAAGGATAATACACGTTACACTTTTTCAACCAATCAAAATGTAGAAGAAACCAAGAATAATATTGCTCAGTTCTACTTGGCTAATCCCTTGGGACGCTGGGGGATTGAATTAAAAGATAACGGCAAGTTTATCGGAACCATTGACTTGCACAAGATTGATCCTGTTCTTAAGAAGGCAGCTATTGGCTACATTATCAATAAAAAGTATTGGAATCAAGGATTGACGACAGAAGCCAATCGTGCCGTAATTGAGCTAGCTTTTGAGAAGATAGGAATGAATAAGTTAGTTGCTTTACACGATAAGGCTAATCCCGCGTCAGGAAAGGTCATGGAGAAATCAGGCATGCGTTTTTCCCACGAAGAAGCTTATGCTTGTATGGACCAGCATGAAAAAGGCCGAATCGTGACAAGAGTTCATTATGTCTTGACCAAGGAAGACTATTTTGCAAATAAATAAGCAGTTGAAAAGAAATTTTTCGACTGTTTTTTCTTCCTCTTACGAATAATCTAAGAGAGGAGAAAATATGGAAGCAATTATCGAGAAAATCAAAGAGTATAAAATCATCGTCATCTGTACTGGTCTGGGCTTGCTTGTAGGCGGATTTTTCCTGCTAAAGCCAGCTCCACAAACACCTGTAAAGGAAACGAATTTGCAGGCTGAAGTTGCAGCTGTTTCCAAGGATTTGGTATCCGAAAAGGAAGTGAACAAGGAAGAGAAGGAAGAACCCCTTGAACAAGATCTAATCACAGTAGATGTCAAAGGTGCTGTCAAATCGCCAGGGATTTATGACTTGCCTGTAGGTAGTCGAGTCAATGATGCTGTTCAGAAGGCTGGTGGCTTGACAGAGCAAGCAGACAGCAAGTCGCTCAATCTAGCTCAGAAAGTTAGTGATGAGGCTCTGGTTTACGTTCCTACTAAGGGAGAAGAAGCAGTTAGTCAACAGACTGGTTCGGGGACAGCTTCTTCAACAAGCAAGGAAAAGAAGGTCAATCTCAACAAGGCCAGTCTGGAAGAGCTTAAACAGGTTAAGGGACTGGGAGGAAAACGAGCTCAGGACATTATAGACCATCGTGAGGCAAATGGGAAATTCAAGTCGATTGATGAACTCAAGAAGGTCTCTGGCATTGGTGCTAAGACCATAGAAAAGCTAAAAGACTATGTTACAGTGGATTAAGAACATCCCCATTCCCCTAATTTACCTGAGTTTTTTGTTACTTTGGTTTTATTACGCTATTTTCTCAGCATCCTATCTTGCTTTGTTGGGCTTTGTTTTTCTGCTAGTCTGTCTCTTTTTCCAATTTCCATGGAAATCAACAGGCAAAGTTTTAGTGATTTGTGGAGTCTTTGGCTTCTGGTTTCTGTTTCAAAATTGGCAACAGAGCCAAGCGAGTCAAAATCTGGCGGATTCTGTTGAAAGGGTACGGATTCTGCCTGACACTGTTAAGGTCAATGGTGATAGTCTGTCCTTTCGCGGCAAGGCTGATGGACGCATTTTTCAAGTCTATTATAAACTCCAGTCCGAGGAGGAGAAAGAAGCCTTTCAAGCTTTAACCGACCTGCATGAGATAGGACTAGAAGGGAAGCTTTCGGAGCCAGAAGGGCAGAGAAATTTTGGTGGCTTTAATTACCAAGCCTATCTGAAGACTCAGGGAATTTACCAGACTCTCAATATCAAAACAATCCAGTCACTTCAAAAGATTGGCAGTTGGGATATAGGAGAAAACTTGTCCAGTTTACGTCGAAAGGCTGTGGTTTGGATTAAGACGCACTTTCCAGACCCTATGCGCAATTACATGACAGGACTCTTGCTGGGACATCTGGACACCGACTTTGAGGAGATGAATGAGCTTTATTCCAGTCTAGGAATTATCCACCTCTTTGCCCTATCTGGCATGCAGGTAGGTTTTTTCATGAATGGATTTAAGAAACTTCTCTTGCGATTGGGCTTGACCCAAGAAAAGTTGAAATGGCTGACTTATCCCTTTTCCCTTATCTATGCGGGACTAACTGGATTTTCAGCATCGGTTATTCGCAGTCTCTTGCAAAAGCTACTGGCTCAACATGGGGTTAAGGGCTTGGATAATTTTGCCTTGACAGTGTTTCTCCTCTTTATTGTCATGCCAAACTTTTTCTTGACAGCAGGAGGAGTCTTGTCCTGCGCTTATGCTTTTATCCTGACCATGACCAGCAAAGAAGGGGAGGGGCTCAAGGCTGTTGCTAGTGAAAGTCTAGTCATCTCCTTGGGCATATTGCCCATTCTATCCTTCTATTTTGCGGAATTTCAACCTTGGTCCATCCTTGACCTTTGTCTTTTCCTTTCTATTTGATTTGGTCTTCTTACCGCTCTTGTCTATCTTATTTGCCCTTTCCTTTCTCTATCCAGTCATTCAACTGAATTTTATCTTTGAATGGTTGGAGGGAATGATTCGCTTGGTCTCGCAGATGACAAGTAGGCCGTTTGTCTTTGGACAACCTAATGCATGGTTTTTAATTTTATTGTTAATTTCCTTGGCTTTGGTCTATGATTTGAGGAAAAATATCAAAAGAGTAGCTGGCTTCAGCTTACTTATTGTGGGTCTCTTTTTCTTGACCAAGCATCCACTGGAAAATGAAATTACCATGCTGGATGTGGGGCAAGGAGAAAGTATTTTCCTAAGGGATGTAACTGGGAAGACCATTCTCATAGATGTAGGTGGCAAGGCAGAATCTGATAAGAAAATTGAAAAATGGCAAGAAAAGGCGACGACCAGCAATGCCCAGCGAACCTTGATTCCCTATCTCAAAAGTCGAGGAGTAGCCAAGATTGACCAGCTGATTTTGACAAATACGGACAAGGAACATGTTGGAGATTTGTTGGAGGTGACCAAGGCTTTTTATGTAGGGGAGATTTTAGTATCAAAAGGAAATCTGAAACAGAAGGAATTTGTGGTAGAACTACAGGCGACTCAAACCAAGGTGCGCAGTGTGACAGCAGGAGAGAACTTGCCAATTTTTGGAAGTCAGTTAGAAGTCCTATCTCCAAGGAAAATTGGAGATCATGAAGATACCCTGGTTTTGTATGGAAAACTCTTGGATAAAAACTTTCTTTTCACTGGAAATTTGGAGGAGAAAGGAGAGAAGGACATGCTGAAGCACTATCCTGACCTAGAAGTGGATGTTTTGAAAGCTAGCCAACATGGCTCTAAAAAATCATTAAGTTCAGACTTTTTAGAACAGCTCAAACCAGAGATGACTCTCATCTCAGTTGGAAAGAACAATCGAACGAAACTCCCCATCAGGAAACTTTGACACGACTGGAAGGTATCAATAGCAAAGTTTACCGAACTGACCAGCATGGAGCTATACGGTTTAAAGGTTGGAATAGTTGGAAGATTGAAAGCGTTCGATAGGAAAGATAAATATTATTATTAGACTTCCTGCGAAACAAAATATGGTATAATAGTTCTATGAATTATGAAGCAAGTAAACAACTAACTGATGCACAATTTAATCGTCTTGTTGGTGTTCAGCGCACGACTTTTGAAGAGATGTTAGCTGTATTAAAAATTAAACACGCAAAAGATGGATAAAAACCTAAATTAAGCCTAGAATACCTTCTTATGGCGACTTCAATATGTGCGAGAATATCGAACTTATGAACAAATTGCGGCTGATTTTGGTATCCACGAAAGCAACTTAACCCATCGGAGTCAATGGGTTGAAGTAACTCTTGTTCAAAGTGGTTTTACGATTTCAAGAACTCACCTTAGTGCTGAAGACACGGTAATGATTGATGCGACGGAAGTAAAAATCAATCGCCCTAAAAAACAATTAGCGAATGATTCTGGTAAAAAGAAATGCCACGCTATGAAGGCTCAAGCGATTGTCACAAGTCAAGGGAGAATTGTTTCTTTGGAGATCACTGTGAACTATTGTCATGATATGAAGTTGTTCAAAATGAGTCGCAGAAATATCGGACAAGCTGGTAAAATCTTGGCTGACAGTGCTTATCAAAGGCTCATGAAGATATATCCTCAAGCACAAACTCCACGTAAATCCAGCAAACTCAAGCCGCTAACAGCTGAAGAGAAGGCCTGTAACCATGCGCTATCTAAGGGGAGCAGCAAGGTTGAGAATATTTTTGCCAAAGTATAGTAGATTGAAACTAGAATAGTACATATCTACTTCTAAAACATTGTTAGAAATCGATTTGACTGTCTTGATTGATTTGTCCTGTTCTTATTTCATTTCACTATGAAAACGTTTAAAATATTTTCAACAACCTATCGAAATCATCGTAAACGCTTCGGATTACGAATGAATTTGATTGCTGGCATTATCAATCATGAACTAGGATTCTAGTTTTGCAGGAAGTCTATTGTCAAAAATGTGATGGTAATCTTGTCCATCGACTGTCAGGTGACGTTCATAAATGCCTGAAGTCACGACAGATTGATTGACAACGGGAATGGTCATTAAGTGATTTCCCCTCGGATTGGCTGAATCTTGAATCTCGATTTGCCAAGGGTTATCCCCTCTTGTCTGATTTTTTCCAATGGTCAGGATACTCCCTCCCAGATTGATCAAGGCAGAAGTCAT
The DNA here is from genome assembly GCF_948472335.1 of Streptococcus bouchesdurhonensis. Next base: position 26,541 of record NZ_CAOKTW010000010.1, read on the forward strand.
ACCCTCTTTTCTAAGAAATTGGGCACCCTTTATCTGCACTATAACCCTTGACTAAACAACCTAAATCGATTTTCATTCCTTTCTGCTTTAAGAATACAATGGAAGTAGAAGAATCTAACTCGATATCATGAGGATTGATTAGAGACAGCACCGCTTCAATTTCTTGAGGTTGTGCAGCTTTGGCATCTGAAAAACCAATGCGCCAGGTTTGAATTAGGGGACCAATACTGATGTTGAGCTGGCTATAGAGTGCTAGGCTATGCTCTAAACCAAGTGAAATCAGTTCAAACAGGTCTGGATGAACAGTGACGGGGGCTATTCCTGCTTGATAATTGATTTCCATCAACTCAGATTCTTGACTATTGGCATTGAAATGGTATTCAAGCTTTTTGAGCAAATCAAAGGATTTTTGGAGTAAGATATCTGCTCACTCATTAACTAATGAAATAGTGATAGTGGTTCCCGTTAGGAGTTCAGAATGTGAACGAAGAGGCAAGCTAGCAACTTTTTTCTTTTGTAGAAAATAAGTTGCAATATCAAATAATTATATAAATGGAAGACCTTGTATTTTATTTTCATGTTATTATAATACCATAAAGCTAGAATTTTCATAAATTAAATTTGGAAAAAGTCAAGAAATATGCTTAAAAAAATTCATTAGGCTTGAAATTAGGATAAATGGAGAATTGTTTTTGATAAAAAATGATAAAGTAATAGCAAACCTCTGGTAAACGCTGACAATAAATGGTATACTAGTAAGGTAAATTTAGAATGAAAGTAGGAAATTTTTTATGAGTAAAATTGTTGTAGTCGGTGCTAACCATGCTGGTACAGCATGTATTAATACTATGTTGGATAATTTTGGAAATGAGAACGAAATTGTTGTATTTGACCAAAACTCTAGCATCTCTTTCCTAGGATGTGGAATGGCTCTTTGGATTGGTAATCAAATTGACGGTGCTGAAGGCTTGTTCTATTCTGATAAAGAAAAATTGGAAGCTAAAGGTGCTAAGGTTTACATGAACTCACCTGTTCTTTCAATCGACTATGATAACAAAGTAGTCACAGCCGAAGTTGAAGGAAAAGAGCACAAAGAATCATACGAGAAATTGATTTTCGCTACAGGTTCTACACCAATCTTGCCACCAATAGAAGGTGTTGAAATTCTTAAAGGAAACCGCGAATTTAAAGCAACTCTTGAAAACGTACAATTCGTGAAATTGTACCAAAACGCTGAAGAAGTGATCAATAAACTTGCTGACAAGAGCCAACACCTTGACCGTATCGCCGTTGTTGGTGGTGGTTACATTGGTGTTGAACTTGCTGAAGCCTTTGAGCGTCTTGGAAAAGAAGTTGTCCTTGTCGATATCGTTGATACTGTCTTGAACGGTTACTATGACAAAGACTTTACACAAATGATGGCGAAGAACTTGGAAGACCACAACATCCGCTTGGCTCTTGGTCAAACTGTTAAAGCAATCGAAGGTGACGGTAAAGTTGAACGCTTGATTACCGATAAAGAAACTTTTGATGTGGATATGGTTGTTCTTGCGGTTGGTTTCCGTCCTAACACAGCTCTTGCTGACGGTAAGATTGAACTCTTCCGAAATGGTGCTTTCCTTGTAGATAAGAAACAAGAAACTTCAATTCCAGGTGTATTTGCAGTTGGTGACTGTGCGACTGTCTATGATAATGCTCGTAAAGACACAAGCTACATCGCCCTTGCTTCAAACGCAGTTCGTACTGGTATCGTTGGTGCCTACAATGCTTGTGGACATGAATTGGAAGGAATCGGTGTTCAAGGTTCAAACGGTATCTCAATCTATGGTCTTCACATGGTTTCAACTGGTTTGACTCTTGAAAAAGCAAAAGCTGCAGGTTACAATGCGACTGAGACAGGATTTAACGATCTTCAAAAACCAGAATTCATGAAACACGATAACCATGAAGTAGCGATTAAGATTGTCTTTGACAAAGATAGCCGTGAAATTCTTGGTGCCCAAATGGTTTCACACGATATTTCAATCAGCATGGGAATTCACATGTTCTCACTTGCTATCCAAGAGCATGTAACAATTGATAAATTGGCATTGACAGACCTCTTCTTCTTGCCACACTTCAACAAACCATACAACTACATCACAATGGCTGCCCTTACAGCTGAAAAATAAAAATGATGAACTATCTGGTCTTAAGTTAAGGTCGGATAGTTTTTTAGGTACGACGGGTCATGGCCTACATCTGAGGAACAAGTCCTCTGTGGGCACTAGCTACCGATGAACCCAACAGCGCCCCTCAATCCTGACTATCGTGAGGTAGCGGACGAAGACGGTCTGGAGATAGACCCTGACGTTAGAGTAAAAAACGTTAGAGGAAAGAATAGCGAAATCCTGGTTCTAGGAACAGAGAGGTGCTAGGAAAGCCTATCTAGCAGATGAGATAGCCAAGAACTCTAAAGTTTAAATAGGTAGTCGTAACTTATATCTGTAAGTCATGAAAGTAATTGAATTCGGACTAAGGTTTGTGTGAAAAAGATAAATCTTCCTAGAGTCCAAAGACTCTGCGTCCGATTTCCTATTTTCACTGTAACCTTTTAACGTCCTCTGTTATAAAGGAAGAAAAATCTGGGACTGATTCCGTGAGGTTTCATGAGCGCCTAAAGCATAGTAACAAGGAATCATGAGAAGTCAGCAGAAGCCATAGTAGTGATGAAGTTTCTGTAGTAGTATTAAATGGTTCAGTTGTATTTCCCAAAAAGATGTGCCAATACAATGTATTACATAAATCGAATTTTAAATCTTAGGAAGTAGAAATTTTTAATGGTAGTAGATTTTCAAAGTGGTGAAATATGTTGAGGAATTTATTTTCTTTTCAAACATCAGATATTATTTATTTTGATAATGCAGCTACAGTTCCCAAGCCAAAAGCTGTTGTTAATAAATTAACAGAAGTTTATTCAGGAATTCAATAAACATTAAGAGACATAATTCAAAAAATGATTTAATTTTTTCTAATGAATATGAGGCTGTTAAGAAAAAAATTAAAAATTTTCTAAGTGCCAGTAACTACAATGTGCTTTTCACTAAAAGTGCTACGGAGGCTTATAACTTACTTAGTAGGTCTATAAAATATAATAAAGGTAAATTAGGTGTGTCTGTATTAGAACACCATTCTAATTATTTACCTTGGAAAATGTTATAGTTGCTTAGTTTCAAACAAGCATGTTATAATAAAGCTATGGCATATAGTACAGATTTTAAACAGCGAGCATTAGATTACATCAAAGAGGGGGCACAGCCATGTCGAGGCAGCCAAGGTTTTTGATGTTGGCGTCAGAACTCTCTTCACGTGGGAAAAGAACTTACGTGAACAAGGACACTTAGAGAGGAAAAAGCGAGTCGTCAAAAACCGAAAGATTCCTTTAGAGGAATTGAAAGCCTTTGTAGAGGCTCATCCAGATGCTTTTTTACGGGAAATTGCGGCACATTTTGATTGTGCTGTCCCTTCAGTATGGGCAGCTTTAAAGCAGATGAAGGTCACTTCAAAAAAAGATGACGAGCTTTAAGGAACAAGACCCAGAGAAAGTCGCTGAGTTTCTTGATATTTTGGATAACCTAAACGATTTACCAATCGTATATATTGATGAAACAGGAATCGACCGCTATCTCTATCGTCCTTATGCAGGGGCTCCTAGAGGGGAGAAAGTCTATGAAAAGATTAGCGGACGTCGTTTTGAGCGAACTTCAATTGTTGCAGGACAAGTAGACGGAGAGTTTATAGCTCCCATGATTTACAAGAACAGCAGGACAAGCGATTTCTTTGTGGAGTGGTTCAAAACGCAACTCCTGCCTGCTTTGAAGACACCTCATGTTATTATCATGGACAATGCTAGTTTTGATCCCAAGAACATTTTGGATGAACTCTGCATCCAAGATAAACACTTTTTCTTACCTCTACCGCCTTATTCACCAGATTCGAATCCTATTGAGCAAGCTTGGGCTATCTTGAAAAAGAAAGTAACAGATTTATTAAGGGAAGTCCCAACTATTTTTGAATGTTTGGAACGCTTTTTAAAACTAAATGAAAATCATTATCAGAAAATTATAGGAGGTAGTAAAATTGACTTGCTTAATCAGTGTTATTTTATTACATCAAGGAGATAAAAATAGTTTATTAGAGTCTTTATTAATAGTTGATAGACAAACATTTAAAGATATAGAAGTTATTATTGTAAAGCCAATATAGAACACCTTTTGTTGGTTTATTTATTCTTCCTGATGATTATTATAAACTTACAAAGGATTTTCGGTACTATATGGAACAAGAACTTGTTTTCGAAGAGGAACTTGTTTCACTGAGCTGGACCCATGAAGTTTATCCTTTGGGGCACTTAGGGGATATAGATATTCATTTTCTACATTATTCTAGTATTGAAGAAGCACGGACTAAGTGGGAAAAAAGAAAAAACGCATAAATTGGGATAATCTATATTTTAAATTTGATAATAAAGATTCAGCTAGTGAAGAAATTTTAAATAAGATGGATAATCTTCCTTATTCTAATAAATTAATTTTAGTCAATCGTCCATATAAAAATTTGAAAAGTCAATGTGTTATTCCAGGTCAGGAACATCTTCCAGAACTGGCTATTATGTCTGATCCATTAAATACTTTTGATATCATGGCTTGGTTAAAAAAAGGTGGCAATGCTCTTTAAGTGCAAGTTATTGCGCTGTAGCATATAAATCTATTCCCTACATATTTTTTAAATGTTCTACGAGTTAATTTGAAATGTTTAGCTTGTGGTATAATAGATTCATGGATAAAAAATATGAAAAAATCTCCCAAGATTTGGGAGTGACTTTAAAGCAAATCGATACTGTTCTAAGTTTGACAGCAGAAGGGGCGACAATCCCCTTTATCGCGCGTTATCGCAAGGACATGACTGGTAGTCTGGATGAGGTGGCGATTAAGGCCATTATCGACTTGGATAAAAGTCTGACCAATCTCAATGACCGCAAGGAAGCTGTCTTAGCTAAGATTCAAGAACAAGGCAAGTTGACCAAGGAGTTGGAAGAAGCTATCTTAGCTGCCGAAAAATTAGCAGACGTTGAAGAACTCTACCTACCTTACAAGGAAAAGCGTCGAACCAAGGCAACCATTGCTCGTGAAGCTGGACTCTTCCCACTTGCTCGCCTGATTTTGCAGAATGTAACTGACTTAGAGAAAGAGGCTGAAAAGTTCATCTGTGAAGGATTTGTGACTGGGAAAGACGCCTTGGCTGGTGCAGTTGATATCTTAGTCGAAGCCTTATCGGAAGATGTGACCTTGCGTTCCATGACTTATCAAGAGGTGCTGAGACACTCTAAACTCACTTCTCAAGTCAAGGATGAAAGTCTTGATGAAAAGCAGGTTTTTCAGATTTATTATGATTTTTCAGAGACGGTTGGAAATATGCAGGGTTATCGTACCTTGGCTCTCAATCGTGGGGAGAAGCTAGGTGTCTTGAAGATCGGTTTTGAACATGCGACGGACCGTATTCTTGCCTTTTTTGCTACTCGTTTCAAGGTGAAAAATGCTTATATTGATGAAGTTGTTCAGCAATCCGTTAAGAAAAAGGTCTTGCCTGCTATCGAGCGCCGTATTCGTACAGAATTAACCGAGAAGGCAGAAGAGGGAGCTATTCAACTCTTTTCTGACAACCTGCGCAATCTTCTCTTGGTTGCTCCTCTAAAAGGGCGCATGGTTCTTGGATTTGACCCAGCCTTTCGTACAGGTGCCAAGCTAGCTGTCGTTGATGCAACTGGGAAAATGCTGACAACTCAGGTCATTTATCCTGTTAAACCAGCATCAGCTCGTCAAATCGAAGAAGCCAAGAAAGATTTGGCAGACTTGATTGGTCAATACGGTGTAGAGATTATTGCCATCGGAAATGGTACTGCTAGTCGTGAAAGTGAAGCCTTTGTGGCGGAAGTTCTTAAAGATTTTCCTGAGGTTAGTTATGTCATCGTAAATGAAAGTGGTGCTTCGGTCTATTCTGCCAGCGAACTTGCTCGTCAGGAGTTTCCAGACTTGACCGTTGAAAAACGCTCTGCTATTTCTATCGCCCGTCGTTTGCAGGACCCCCTTGCTGAATTGGTCAAAATCGATCCTAAGTCAATCGGTGTCGGTCAATACCAGCATGATGTCAGTCAGAAGAAACTGTCTGAAAGTCTGGACTTTGTCGTGGATACCGTGGTGAACCAAGTCGGTGTCAATGTCAATACAGCCAGCCCAGCTCTTCTTTCACACGTAGCTGGACTCAATAAAACCATCTCTGAAAATATCGTCAAATACCGTGAAGAAGAAGGAAAAATCACTTCACGAGCTCAAATTAAGAAAGTTCCTCGTTTGGGGGCTAAGGCCTTTGAGCAGGCTGCTGGTTTCCTACGTATCCCTGAAAGTAGCAATATCCTCGATAATACAGGAGTTCACCCAGAGAACTATACTGCCGTTAAGGAGCTCTTCAAACGCTTGGATATCAAGGACTTGAATGAAGAAGCACAAAGCAAACTCAAGTCGCTTTCAGTCAAGGAAATGGCGCAAGAACTAGACCTTGGCCCAGAAACTCTTAAAGATATCATTGCCGATTTTCTCAAACCAGGTCGAGATTTCCGTGATTCCTTTGACGCACCTGTACTTCGCCAAGATGTCCTAGATATCAAAGATTTAGTAGTCGGACAGAAGCTGGAAGGTGTGGTGCGTAATGTAGTTGACTTTGGTGCCTTCGTTGACATTGGGATTCATGAGGACGGTTTGATCCATATTTCCCACATGAGTCGCAAGTTTATAAAACACCCTAGCCAAGTGGTATCCGTTGGTGATTTGGTGACCGTTTGGGTTAAGAAAATTGATACTGAACGTGAAAAAGTCAATCTGTCGCTTCTAGCTCCAAATGAAACTGACTGATTACGTCAAGCATGTTTCGCTAGAAGACTTCGGCAGACCTTTTATCCATCATGTCCAGTGGAATAGGCGTCTACGTTCGACAGGTGGGCGATTTTTCCCCAAAGATGGGCATTTGGATTTTAATCCCAAGGTTTATCAGGAACTGGGTCTGGATGTTTTTAGGAAAATTGTCCGACATGAACTCTGTCATTATCACCTCTATTTTCAAGGGAAGGGCTATCAACACAAGGATCGGGATTTTAAGGAACTTTTGGAAGCAGTGGATGGATTACGCTTTGTGCCAACCTTGCCAAATAGAAACTCCAAGCCAATCAAGCTTTATCGTTGCCAATCCTGCCAGCAAACTTATCAGCGCAAGCGAAGGATTGATACCAAACGCTATCGCTGTGGAGTTTGTCGAGGAAAGTTGCTACTAGTAAATCAGCCTGAGGACTGATGAAAGCCGAGCCTACCCGTGATATACTATGTCTAACCTAGCAGAAAGAGGAAATATCATGAACAGTAAATTTTATAAAATGAGACGAAATCGCATGATTTCAGGAGTTCTGGCAGGTCTGTCAGACAAGTGGAACTTTGATGTTACCCTTGTTCGTTTTCTATTTGCTATTTTTACAGTCGCAAACTTTGGACTTGGTGTGATTATCTATATCATCCTAGCTTCTGTCATGCCAACCAAGGAAGAAATCGAAGCAGAAATGTACGGAACAGGCCCACGCAAACGCAAAGAAGCCCAAGCCATTGACGATAATGAAGGCTGGTTTTGGTGAGGTTTTACAAAAGATTTAGAATAAGCAAAAAGCTTTAAATCAATAGTCTAAACTGCTTGATTTAAAGCTTTTTTACTTTTAATAATATTTTTCCAGCTTCATCTACAAATTAAAAATAATATTTTAAACTTAGATTTCTAATCTGATTTTTCTTGCTGAGACAATACGTTTTTTGAAAAATGGTGGATGCTGATAACAACTGATAGCCAGCAAATAGCATAAGCAGTAGCTGTAAATTCTGTACCGATAAAGTGTGTCTTTTCAACTAAGAGCTGACCGATGAATGGAGAGAGGAGATAGAGAAGTCCGATGAGTATATGTTCTTTATGTTTCATTAAAGCGCCCCTTCTTTCCTTATAGGTTGAACGACTTGCAAGTGTTAAATTTAATGGTATGTTATCTAGGTAAGCTTACTCAAATGTTAGTTTCCGCTTCCTCCTTTCCAAAGTAAGCCTTTTCACACTTATATTTTACAATTTTAAAAATAGGAAATCAAATCATTTTATAAGTAATTTTGCCTACATTTCCCCCAATCTTACAAAAATGTAAGATTAAAGTCTCTTTTGTAAGGTTAGGTTATGGCAAGCGGTCTTTTTTTGATGTAAACTAGACTCATAAAGAACAAAGGAGTAACATCATGAAACAAATCTTACAGAAGAAAACAAGAAAACCAAGTCACAAAGAAATCGAGCGTGTTCAGCTGGGATGCGCTATGATGCAAGCTACATTTCATTTGATGGGATATTAAGAAAGGAGATTCTCATGACACTTTTAGATGTAAAACACGTTCAAAAAATTTATAAAACACGTTTTCAGGGCAACCAAGTAGAGGCCCTCAAGGATATTCACTTTACCGTAGAAAAGGGTGACTACGTTGCCATCATGGGTGAGTCTGGTTCTGGTAAATCCACTCTTCTCAATATCCTAGCTATGCTGGACAAACCAACTCGTGGTCAGGTTTACCTGAATGGAACTGACACAGCAACCATTAAAAATTCACAGGCTTCTAGCTTCCGTCGTGAAAAGTTGGGCTTCGTCTTCCAAGACTTTAACTTGTTAGATACCCTATCTGTTAAGGACAATATCTTGCTTCCGCTTGTCTTGTCAAGAAGACCTATTACGGAAATGATGAAGAAATTGGTGGTGACAGCTGAGAATCTAGGTATCAACCAATTGCAAGAGAAGTACCCTTACGAGATTTCTGGTGGTCAGAAACAGCGTGTAGCAGTAGCACGCGCCATCATCACAGAACCTGAAATTCTCCTTGCGGATGAGCCAACAGGTGCCCTTGATTCCAAGTCCTCTGCAGCTCTTCTTGATGTTTTTGATGAAATCAATGAGCGCGGCCAAACCATTCTCATGGTAACCCACTCAACAGCAGCAGCTAGCAGAGCTAAACGTGTACTCTTTATCAAGGACGGCATTCTTTACAATCAAATCTACCGTGGAGAGAAGACAGAGCGTCAGATGTTCCAAGAAATCTCTGATACCTTGACTGTCATGGCAAGCGAGGTGAATTAGTATGTTTCGATTAACTAATAAGTTAGCGGTATCGAACTTGATTAAAAACCGCAAGCTCTACTATCCTTTTGCGCTGGCTGTTCTCTTGGCAGTCACCGTCACCTATCTCTTTTACTCTCTAACCTTCAATCCAAAGATTGCGGAAATCCGTGGAGGAACAACCATTCAGGCTACACTTGGATTTGGTATGTTTGTCGTCACCCTTGCGTCAGCCATTATCGTCCTCTATGCCAATAGTTTTGTCATGAAAAATCGTTCCAAGGAACTGGGGATTTATGGCATGTTGGGATTGGAAAAGCGCCATCTAATCAGTATGACCTTTAAGGAGTTGGTGCTATTTGGAATTCTAACTGTTGGTGCAGGGATTGGTATTGGGGTCTTGTTTGACAAGTTGATTTTTGCTTTCTTGCTCAAACTGATGAAATTAAAGGTAGAACTAGTCGCTACCTTCCAGATGAAAGTTGTCATTACAGTACTTGTTGTCTTCGGTTTGATTTTCCTAGGTCTCATGTTCCTGAATGCTCTTCGAATCGCCCGTATGAATGCCCTTCAGCTCTCACGTGAGAAAGCTAGTGGTGAGAAAAAGGTCGTTTCCTACCTCTCCAAACGATTCTTGGTTCGATTAGTTTAGGGATTGGCTATTATCTTGCCCTTACGGTAAAAGATCCTCTTACAGCCTTAACAACCTTCTTCATAGCTGTTTTGCTGGTTATCTTTGGTACTTATCTCTTGTTTAATGCAGGGATTACAGTCTTCCTACAAATCTTAAAGAAAAATAAGAAATACTATTACCAACCTAATAACCTCATCTCTGTTTCCAACTTGATTTTCCGTATGAAGAAAAATGCGGTTGGACTAGCAACCATCGCTATCTTGTCAACAATGGTTTTGGTAACCATGTCAGCAGCGACAAGCATTTTCAATTCCGCAGAATCCTTTAAAAAAGTTCTAAATCCTCATGATTTTGGGGTTTCAGGACAAAATGTTGAAAAAGAAGATTTAGACAAACTCTTGAGCCAGTTTGCAAGTGACAAAGGTTATAAGATTAAAGAGAAAGAAGTGATTCGTTATACTTACTTTGGTGTTGCAAACCAAGAAGGAAATAAGTTAACTATTTTTGAAAAAGGACAAAATCGTGTTCAACCTACAACAGTTTTCATGGTATTTGACCAAAAAGATTATGAAAATATGACTGGTCAAAAACTGTCTCTTTCAGGAAATGAGGTCGGACTCTTTGCAAAGAATGAGGGAGTTAAAGAACAGAAAGCTCTAACTCTAAATGATCATCAATTTTCTGTCAAAGAAGAATTTGATAAAGATTTCATTGTCAACCATGTCCCAAATCAGTTTAATATTTTGACTGCTGATTACAATTACCTTGTTGTACCTGATTTACAATCCTTTTTGGATCAATTCCCAGATTCGGCTATCTATAATCAGTTTTACGGCGGTATGAATGTAAATATCAGTGAAGAAGAACAACTCAAGGTCGCTGAAGAGTATGAAAAATACCTCAATCAGTTTAATGCTCAATTAAACACAGAAGATAGCTATGTTTATGGTAGCAATCTAGCAGATGCTCGTTCTCAGATGAGTGCCCTCTTTGGTGGTGTCTTCTTTATCGGTATTTTCCTATCCATTATCTTTATGATCGGAACCGTTCTGGTCATCTACTACAAACAAATTTCTGAAGGATATGAAGACCGTGAGCGCTTTATTATCTTGCAGAAAGTCGGTTTAGATAAAAAGCAAATTAAGCAAACCATCAACAAACAGGTTTTAACTGTTTTCTTCCTTCCTTTGCTCTTTGCCTTCATACATCTCGCCTTTGCCTACCATATGCTTAGTCTGATTTTAAAAGTGATTGGTGTAATAGATACGACTATGATGTTGATTGTGACCTTGTCTATCTGCGCTATCTTCCTCATCGCCTATGTGTTGATTTTCATGATTACTTCAAGAAGCTATCGCAAGATTGTGCAAATGTAAAAAAGATACCTCGACTTCAAAATCGAGGTATTTCTTGTATTTTATACTCAATGAAAATCAAAAAGCAAACTAGGAAGCTAGCCGCAGGTTGCTCAAAACACTGTTTTGAGGTTGCAGATAGAACTGACGAAGTCAGCTCAAAACACCGTTTTGAGGTTGCAGATAAAACTGACGAAGTCAGCTCAAAACACTGTTTTGAGGTTGCAGATAGAACTGACGAAGTCAGCTCAAAACACTGTTTTGAGGTTGCAGATAGAACTGACGAAGTCAGCTCAAAACACCGTTTTGAGGTTGCAGATAGAACTGACGAAGTCAGCTCAAAACACTGTTTTGAGGTTGCAGATAGAACTGACGAAGTCAGCTCAAAACACTGTTTTGAGGTTGCAGATAGAACTGACGAAGTCAGCTCAAAACACCGTTTTGAGGTTGCAGATAGAACTGACGAAGTCAGCTCAAAACACCGTTTTGAGGTTGCAGATAGAACTGACGAAGTCAGCTCAAAACACCGTTTTGAGGTTGCAGATAAAACTGACGAAGTCAGCTCAAAACACCGTTTTGAGGTTGCAGATAGAACTGACGAAGTCAGTAACATATATACGGCAAGGCGAAGCTGACGTGGTTTGAAGAGATTTTCGAAGAGTATTAAATACTGAAAAGTTGTCCGAGTAAGAAGGTAACGCCCATAGTTAAGAGACCAATAGCAAGGTTCCGAATCATAGCTGTTTTGGTTGGGGCTTTTCCAAGTTTGGCACTAGTATAACCAGTGAGAAGAAGGGCCACACCGACGATAAGGACAGTAACAGGGATGCGGTATTCACTTGGGAAAATGGTCACTGAGAGCATTGGAGGCAAACTTCCAAGGAAAAAAGAAATAAAGCTAGAGATGGCAGCATGCCAAGGATTGGTAAACTCTTCATACTCAATACCGTATTTTTCCTCTACCAAAGCCTTGAGTGGATTATTTAAAAAGGCTTTGGTAGTCAAAAGTTGAGCAGAGGTTTCGCATTCTCCATTTTGGATATAGGCAGCATAGAGGGACTTTTTGGCTAGTTCCATATCTTGGTCTAGCAAGAGCTGCTCACGCGCAACGGCTGCTTCCTCAGTATCTTTTTGAGTTGAAACGGATACATATGCTCCACCAGCCATTGAAAAGGCACCAGCTAAGATAGCTGCAAATCCTGATAAAAAGATAATCCAGATATTGGTCGTGGCACTAGCAACTCCGATAACCACACCAGCAATGGAAATAATCCCATCATTGGCACCAAGAACACCCGCACGCAGGATATTTAAACGACCTGCAAAATTTGAATCGATTTCGTGATTTGTTTCTGACATACTATTCTCCTTTTTATCCAGTATAAAGGAAAGAGGTAATGAAATCAATCTTTTAAAAGTATCTGAAAAAAGTTGCACGATTTTAATGATATAAAAATATCGACATCTTCTCTGATAGATCAAACACCGAAGGTAAAGAGTATAGAATAGCATAAAAAATTTTAAATTAAATAGGATAAACATTTTGTTCACTTTATAATCGTTTACAAGAGAATAATGAGTATTAAATCAAATAAAATCCAACTATTTTGCGAACTTTTTATATTTTTTTCGTAAACCGCTTTACAAGTTCTTAAAAACATGATATAGTAATAAAGCTTAGAAAATGAGATGATGTTTTCTAGCAAATATAAACCCGAGTAAAAAATGCCTACGGACAGGCAGGGTTGAATGCCGAAGCGTGGTTGAAAAACCACATTATTGATAGGGTTAAAAGCCTACTTTTATAAGTTGATGTTAGGACACTTGTCCTAATTCATAAATTTTTAGTGTGGTGAAAGCACACGTCATCTTGTGAAACGATCAATAAAGTACGTAATATTTGCTACTAGAGAGTTAGGAAACATCGGGAACAGACATACTCAACAGAAACAAACATAAAAACGTCAGAAGATTGCAGAGCAGGTGGAAACCTGCTCTTTTTTCATGAGTCAACCTTTAGTCGCCTTTATCTTCTTGAGGCACTAAAAATACGGTAAAGGAGTAAGTCTTGAAGAAGTTAGATCAAAACCAAGCCCCAATTTATGAGGCTTTGGTGAAGTTACGCAAGAAAAGGATTGTTCCCTTTGATGTTCCAGGTCACAAGCGTGGACGAGGAAATCCAGAACTTGTCGAACTGTTAGGAGAAAAATGTGTAGGCATTGATGTCAATTCGATGAAACCCTTGGATAATCTAGGACACCCTATTTCGATTATTCGAGATGCAGAGGAGCTGGCTGCAGATGCTTTTGGAGCTAGCCATGCTTTTCTCATGATTGGTGGAACAACCTCATCGGTGCAGACTATGATTCTGTCAACCTGCAAGGCAGGAGATAAGATTATTCTTCCGAGAAATGTTCACAAATCTGCCATCAATGCGCTGGTTCTATGTGGTGCCATTCCCATCTATATCGAGATGAGTGTAGATCCTAAGATTGGTATCGCTTTAGGTCTTGAAAATGACCGAGTAGCCCAGGCCATAAAGGACCATCCAGATGCCAAGGCCATTTTGATTAACAATCCTACTTACTATGGCATCTGTTCAGACCTAAAGGGTTTGACAGAAATGGCTCATGAAGCTGGCATGATGGTTTTAGTAGATGAAGCCCACGGAGCGCATTTGCATTTCACTGATAAACTTCCAATTTCTGCTATGGATGCAGGGGCTGATATGGCAGCAGTTTCCATGCATAAGTCTGGTGGGAGTTTGACCCAAAGCTCCATTTTACTTATCGGGGAGCCGATGAATTCTGAATACGTTCGTCAGATCATCAACCTGACCCAATCAACATCTGCTTCTTACCTGTTGATGGCTAGTTTGGATATTTCACGTCGCAACTTGGCCCTTCGTGGTAAAGAGTCGTTTGAAAAGGTCATTGAACTGTCTGAGTATGCTCGCCGTGAAATCAATGCTATCGGTGGATACTATGCCTACTCAAAAGAGTTAATAGATGGTGTGTCGGTCTGTGATTTTGATGTAACCAAGCTGTCAGTTTACACTCAGGGTATTGGCTTAACAGGTATCGAGGTTTATGACTTCCTACGAGACGAATACGACATTCAGATTGAGTTTGGTGATATTGGCAATATCTTGGCCTATATTTCGATTGGTGATCGCATCCAAGACATCGAGCGCTTGGTCGGTGCTTTGGCTGACATCAAGAGACTCTATTCACGAGATGGGAAGGACTTGATAGCAGGAGAATATATTCAGCCCGAGTTGGTGTTATCTCCTCAGGAAGCCTTCTATTCAGAGAGAAAAAGTTTGACCTTGGATGAATCTGTTGGACAGGTCTGTGGAGAATTTGTCATGTGCTATCCTCCAGGGATTCCTATCTTGGCTCCTGGTGAACGCATTACTCGTGAAATTGTAGACTATATCCAATTTGCTAAGGAACGTGGTTGCTCCCTCCAAGGGACGGAAGATCCTGAGGTCAATCACATCAACGTCATTAAGAGAAAGGATAACTAGATGGATTTATGGTTTTCTGAAGTTCATACTCCAGATGTCAAATTGTCCCTGCGAACAGCCAAGCAACTCTACGCTGGTAAAAGTGAATGGCAGGATATCGAAGTCTTGGATACCCCAGCTTTTGGGAAAATACTGATTTTAAATGGGCACGTCTTGTTTTCAGATGCGGATGACTTTGTCTACAACGAAATGACCGTTCATGTTCCCATGGCTGTGCATCCCAATCCAAAGAAAGTCTTGGTTATTGGGGGTGGCGACGGTGGTGTTGCTCAAGTATTAACACTCTATCCTGAGCTGGAACAAATCGATATCGTGGAACCAGATGAGATGTTGGTTGAGGTTTGTCGTGAGTATTTCCCAGACTTTGCTGCAGGGCTAGATGATCCACGTGTTACTATTTACTACCAAAATGGGCTACGCTTTTTGCGAAACTGCGAAGATGACTATGATATTATCATCAACGACGCGACGGATCCATTTGGACATACGGAAGGGCTCTTTACCAAGGAATTTTACGGTAATAGTTATCGTGCTCTGAAAGAAGACGGTATAATGATTTACCAGCATGGGAGTCCCTTCTTTGATGAGGATGAGTCAGCTTGCCGAAGCATGCATCGCAAGGTCAATCAAGCCTTTCCAATCAGTCGGGTTTATCAGGCCCATATACCAACCAGTCCAGCTGGCTATTGGTTGTTTGGATTTGCTTCGAAAAAATACCACCCTGTCAAAGATTTTGACAAGGAAGGCTGGAAAAAACGCCAGCTTTTCACAGAATACTACACTGCAAACTTACACGTGGGAGCCTTTATGTTGCCCAAGTATGTTGAGGACATTTTAGAAGAAGAGGAAGGAAAAAAATGAGTCGTTTATTAGTTATTGGATGTGGGGGCGTTGCCCAAGTTGCTATTTCAAAGATTTGTCAGGATAGCGAAACCTTTACAGAGATTATGATTGCCAGCCGTACCAAGTCAAAATGTGATGACTTGAAAGCGAAGTTAGAAGGCAAAACAAGTACAAAGATTGAGACAGCTGCTCTTGATGCTGACAAGGTTCAAGAAGTCATTGCCTTGATTGAAAGCTACAAGCCAGAAGCTGTTTTGAACGTAGCTTTACCATATCAAGATTTAACAATTATGGATGCCTGTTTGGCAACAGGTGTCCACTATATCGACACAGCTAACTACGAGGCAGAGGATACAGAAGATCCTGAGTGGCGTGCCATCTATGAGAAACGTTGCAAGGAACTTGGTTTTACAGCCTACTTTGACTACTCATGGCAATGGGCTTATCAGGAGAAATTCAAAGAAGCTGGCTTGACCGCTCTTCTTGGTTCTGGTTTTGACCCAGGTGTGACCAGCGTCTTTTCTGCCTATGCTCTCAAACACTACTTTGATGAAATCCACTATATCGACATTTTAGACTGTAATGGTGGTGACCACGGTTATCCATTTGCGACAAACTTTAACCCAGAAATCAACCTACGTGAGGTTTCTGCGCCAGGTTCTTACTGGGAAGATGGTAGGTGGGTTGAAGTGGAAGCTATGTCAATCAAGCGTGAGTACGATTTCCCTCAGGTCGGACAAAAAGACATGTATCTCCTTCACCATGAAGAAATTGAATCATTGGTCAAGAACATTCCAGGTGTCAAACGCATTCGTTTCTTTATGACCTTTGGTCAATCTTACTTGACGCACATGAAATGTCTTGAAAATGTTGGACTCCTTCGTACGGATACCATTAACTTCAATGGACAAGACATTGTTCCAATTCAATTCTTAAAAGCCTTGCTTCCAGATCCAGCCAGCCTTGGTCCACGCACGGTTGGTAAAACCAATATCGGTTGTATCTTTACAGGTGTCAAAGATGGCGTTGAAAAGACCATCTACATCTACAATGTCTGCGACCATCAGGAATGTTACGCAGAAGTTGGTTCACAAGCCATTTCTTACACGACAGGCGTTCCAGCCATGATTGGGACAAAATTAGTTATGAATGGTACTTGGAAACAAGCAGGAGTTTACAACCTTGAAGAATTAGATCCAGATCCATTCATGGAAGCTTTGAATGAGTATGGTTTGCCTTGGGTTGTGGTTGAGAATCCACAAATGGTGGACTAATGAAGTTAGAACAAGTACCAACGCCAGCTTACATCATTGACTTGGCAAAGTTAGAAGGCAACTGCCGCATTTTACAATATGTACAAGAAGAATCTGGTTGCAAGGTTTTGCTTGCCCAGAAGGCATATTCCCTTTACAAAACCTATCCCTTGATTAGCCAGTATCTATCTGGTACGACAGCCAGTGGACTCTATGAAGCTAAGCTCGCTAGAGAAGAGTTCCCGGGTGAAGTCCATGTCTTTGCGCCAGCCTTTAAGGATGCGGACATGGAGGAATTACTAGAGATAACGGACCATATCGTCTTTAACTCAGAGAGGCAGTTGCGCAAACACGGGCCTCGTTGTCGGGAGGCTGGTATCAGTGTTGGTTTACGTCTCAATCCTCAGTGTTCAACACAGGGTGACCATGCGCTCTATGACCCTTGTGCACCTGGTTCTCGTTTTGGCGTTACACTAGATAAAATTCCTAGTGATTTGCTGGATTTGGTGGATGGTCTTCATTTTCACACCCTTTGCGAGCAGGGAGCAGATGATTTACAAACAACTTTGAAAGCAGTAGAAGCGAAGTTTGGTCCTTACTTACATGAGGTCAAATGGCTCAATATGGGTGGTGGACATCATATTACAAGAGATGACTATGATGTGGACTTGCTGATTTCTGAGATTAATCGTATTCGCGAAACCTATCAACTCGATGTTTACATCGAGCCTGGTGAAGCTATTGCGCTCAATGCGGGTTATTTAACAACTGAGGTATTAGATATTGTAGAAAACGGTATGGAAATCTTGGTTTTAGATGCCTCTGCGACCTGCCATATGCCTGATGTACTTGAGATGCCCTATCGTCCACCTTTGAGAAATGGCTTTGAGGCACAGGAAAAAGCCCATACCTACAGACTTTCTTCTAATACCTGTCTGACGGGCGATGTAATTGGTGATTATAGTTTTGAAAATCCTGTTGAGATTGGAGATAGACTTTACTTTGAGGACATGGCTATTTACTCATTTGTTAAAAATAATACCTTTAATGGTATTGGATTGCCAAGTCTTTATCTCATGGATGATCAGGGTGACTGTAGCTTAGTCAAAGCCTTTGGCTATCAAGATTTTAAAGGGAGATTATCATGATGGACAGTCCCACAAAATTAGGCTATCGTATGCCAGCAGAGTACGAACTACATCATGGTACCCTCATGATATGGCCGACTCGACCAGGTTCATGGCCCTTTCAAGGAAAGGCTGCTAAAAGAGCTTTCAGCCAGATTATTAAGACCATAGCAGAAGGAGAAAGAGTCTATCTTTTGGTGGACCAAGACTACTTAGCTGAAGCCCAATCTTATCTTGGAGACAAGGTTGTTTATTTAGACATTCCCACCAATGATGCCTGGGCGCGTGATACAGGCCCAACCATTCTTGTCAATGATAAAGGCCAGAAATTAGCCGTGGATTGGTCTTTCAATGCTTGGGGTGGAGCTGTAGATGGTCTCTACCAAGACTATGAAGATGATGATCAAGTAGCCAGTAATTTTGCTGAGGCCTTGGAAATGCCTGTTTATGATGCCAAACCTTTTGTCCTAGAAGGCGGAGCGATACATAGCGATGGTCAAGGAACCATTCTCGTGACTGAAAGTTGTTTGCTTAGTCCTGGTCGCAATCCTCATCTTAGTAAAGAGGAAATCGAAAATACCTTATTAGAGTGCCTTGGCGCTGAAAAAGTTATTTGGCTTCCTTATGGTATTTATCAGGATGAAACCAATGAACACGTTGACAATGTTTCAGCCTTTGTTGGTCCTGCAGAGCTTGTTTTGGCTTGGACAGATGATCAAAACGATCCTCAGTATGCCATGTCAAAAGCAGATCTCGAATTCTTAGAGCAAGAAACAGATGCAAAAGGTCGTCACTTCACTATTCATAAACTTCCAATTCCAGCTCTTCATCAAGTTGTAACCGAAGAGGATTTGCCAGGCTACATCTATGAAGAAGGAGAAGAAGAGCGATACGCAGGTGAACGACTAGCAGCTTCCTACGTAAACTTTTATATTGCCAACAAGGCTGTCCTAGTTCCTCAGTTTCAAGATAAAAACGACCAAGTAGCCTTAGATATTCTCAGTGAGTGTTTCCCAGACCGTAAAGTTGTCGGAATTCCAGCCAGAGATATTCTCTTAGGTGGTGGCAATATCCACTGTATCACCCAACAAATCCCAGAATAGGAGAAAAAGATGAGAAATGTAAGAGTTGCAGCCATTCAGATGCAATGCGCCAAGGATGTGGCAACAAATATTCAAACCGCAGAGCGTTTAGTACGTCAGGCTGCAGAACAAGGCGCACAAATTATTCTCTTGCCCGAGTTGTTTGAACGTCCCTATTTCTGTCAGGAACGTCAGTATGACTACTACCAGCATGCCCAGTCGGTGACAGACAATACAGCTATTCAGCATTTTAAAACCATTGCCAAGGAGCTAAAGGTCGTTTTACCAATCAGTTTCTATGAAAAAGATGGTAATGTCTTGTATAACTCTATTGCCGTCATTGATGCAGATGGTGAGGTGCTGGGTGTTTATCGAAAGACCCACATACCAGATGACCATTATTATCAAGAAAAATTTTATTTCACACCTGGCAACACAGGTTTCAAGGTCTGGGATACTCTCTATGCCAAGATCGGGATCGGTATCTGTTGGGATCAATGGTTCCCTGAAACAGCCCGCTGTCTTGCGTTAAATGGTGCTGAATTGCTCTTTTATCCTACAGCCATTGGTTCAGAGCCAATTTTAGATACGGATAGTTGTGGTCATTGGCAACGTACCATGCAAGGACACGCAGCAGCAAATATTGTTCCAGTCATCTCAGCCAATCGTTATGGATTGGAAGAGGTCACGCCTAGTGAGGAAAATGGCGGACAGAGTTCCAGTCTTGACTTCTACGGTTCCTCCTTTATGACGGATGAAACAGGAGCTATTCTAGAACGAGCTGAAAGACAAGAAGAAGCTGTTCTGTTAGCTACTTATGACCTAGACAAGGGAGCAAGTGAACGCCTAAACTGGGGCTTGTTTCGAGATAGAAGACCAGAAATGTATCAACGAATTACGGACTAGTAGGGGAGAAATGAGAGGTTCATTCTGCTAGACTAACTTCTTATTAGCAACTATAAGATACTATGGTATCTAGTAAATCGATTTTTATGATTCACTATTCTTTTATCTTGATTAGTCCGTATTTTATACTAGACTTCCTGCAAAACTAGAATCCTAGTTCATGATTGATAATACCAACAATCAAATTCATTCGTAATCTGAAGCGTTTACGATGATTTCGATAGGTTGTTGAAAACATTTTAAACGTTTTTACTTTGGCAAAGATGTTCTCAACCTTGCTTCTCTCCTTAGATAGCGCATGGTTACAGGCTTTCTCTTCAGCTGTTAGCGGCTTGAGTTTGCTGGATTTACGTGGAGTTTGTGCTTGAGGATATAGCTTCATGATTCCTTGATAACCACTGTCAGACAAGATTTTACCAGCTTGTCCGATATTTCTGCGACTCATTTTGAACAACTTCATATCATGACAATAGTTCACAGTGATCTCCAAAGAAACAATTCTCCCTTGACTTGTGACAATCGCTTGAGCCTTCATAGCGTGGCATTTCTTTTTACCAGAATCATTCGCTAATTGTTTTTTAGGGCGATGGATTTTTACTTCCGTCGCATCAATCATTACCGTGTCCTCAGAACTGAGAGGAGTTCTTGAAATCGTAAAACCACTTTGAACAAGAGTTACTTCAACCCATTGACTCCGATGGGTTAAGTTGCTTTCGTGAATACCAAAATCAGCCGCAATTTCTTCATAAGTTCGATATTCTCGCACATATTGAAGTCGCCATAAGAAGGTCTTCTAAGCTTAGTTTAGGTTTTCGTCCCCCTTTTGCGTGTTTACCTTGATAAGCTGTTTTCAATACAGCTCACATCTCTTCAAAAGTCGTGCGCTGAACAGCAACAAGGAGCTTAAATCGTGTATCAGTTAGTTGTTTACTTGCTTCATAATTTTATTGTATCATATTTTTGTTTCACAGGAAGTCTATTATATTTAAGGATATTTGAAAGCTGTATTTTAGAAAAACAATTATGGAGTTTTGATATTTTCTTAGTTTCAAACAAGCATGTTATAATAAAGCTATGGCATATAGTACAGATTTTAAACATCGAGAATTAGATTACATCAAAGAGGGGCACAGCCATGTCGAGGCAGCCAAGGTTTTTGATGTTGGCGTCAGAACTCTCTTCATGTGGGAAAAGAAAGACGTGAACAAGGACACTCATACTAAACTAAAATAAAAAAGCATTATATAGTAGTAATATGAAATCAACTAAAGAAGAAATCCAAGCTATCAAAACACTTTTAAAAGACTCTAGTACAGCTAAATATCATAAACGCCTTCAAATCGTTCTATTTCGTCTGATGGGTAAATCTTATAAAGAGATTATAGAGCTTTTAGGCTGTAATCAAACAACGATTTGGCCAACTGTAAAAAAATATGAGGAGTTCGGACGCGATTCTCTCCTTCAAGAAACACGTGGTTGTCGTAACCATGCATATATGACAATTGAGGAAGAGAAAGCCTTTCTTGCCCGTCATTTGAAGGCTGCAGAGGCAGGAGAATTTGTTACAATTGATGCCTTATTTCAGGCTTATACAAAGGAGTTAGATCCTTCCTACACACGTGATGCCTTCTATCAACTCTTGAAGCGCCATGGTTGGCGAAATATTAGGCCACGTCCAGAACATCCCAAGAAAGCAGACTCTCAAACCATTGTCGCGTCTAAAAATAAAATCTCAATTCAAGAAGACAAGAAAGCGCTTTAAAACCAGTAGGCATTTTCGTAAGGTTCGCTTGATGTACCAAGATGAGTCTGGTTTCGGTAGAATCAGTAAACTGGGATCTTGTTGGGCTTCAATGGGAGTAGGTCCACATGTCCATAGTCACCATATACGAGAATTTCGCTATTGTTATGGAGCTGTTGATGCCCATATTGGAAGATATCATGAATCAACTTCAAGATGTTATACAAGGACTGGAGAAGGAGGTGATAAAGTCCATCGTTAATCGGAGATGGAATAGAATGCTTTTTGAAAGCAGATGAGTATTAGATTATGAAGCAGAGCTGGAAGACGCTGAGATTTTAGGAAAGTTTTGGAATAAGGAAGGTTACTATATTATAGTTTATAACAATGCTAAAAAAGCCCCTGAACTGTTCAAGGTAGAGTTCTCTGAGTGGAAGCGTATGCATATAGGGGAGACATATTAGACAGCGTTAGGGGGATACACTTACTTTTAAGTATCAAAAAAATAAGCACTTCCGTAATTGGAAATGCTTGTTTTTTGATATGTTTAGACTCTTATACTCAATGAAAATCAAAGAGCAAACTAGGAAACTAGGAAACTAGCCGCAGGTTGTTCAAAGCACTGCTTTGAGGTTGTAGATAAGACTGACGAAGTCAGTTACATATATCTACGGCAAGGCGACGTTGACGTAGTTTGAAGAGATTTTCGAAGAGTATTAGTCTTTATTTTCGTATGGCAAGATCAAGTTCAAGATGATTCCTGTCATGGCTGAAAGAGCAGTACCTGAAAGTGTAACTGGACCAAGTTTAAGGACAGCTCCTCCAAGTCCAAGAACCAACATAGCACTTGCGATGATGAGGTTTCGCATTTGAGCGAAATCAACACGTTCTTTAATCAAGACTTTCAAACCATTGCTGGCGATAACCCCATAGAGAAGGATTGACATACCACCAAGTACAGCGTTTGGAATAGTTGAAATCAAGGCAGTGAATTTACCAAGGAAGCTGAGGGCAATCGCGATGAAGGCAGCGTTACGGATAACTGAGACAGAAGCGATACGAGTCATACCGATAACCCCTGTATTTTCTCCGTAAGTTGTATTGGCTGGTCCACCAAGGAAGGCAGAAACAGAAGTTGCGATACCGTCACCAAGAAGAGTACGGTGAAGACCTGGTTCTTTTAAGAATTGACGGCCACAGATTTGACCCAAAACAGTATGGTCTCCGATATGTTCAGAAATTGTTACGATAGCGATTGGCAAGATAGCGATGGCTTCTGGACCAAAGTAAAGATTGTATTCTTTAAAGGCACCACCTGTGTTAAATGGCAAGTAGAAACCAGGAATTTCAAACCAGTTAGCTTTAAGAACTGGTGTAAAGTCAACCAAGCCAAGAGTTAGTGCGAAGAGGTAACCACCGATAATGGCAAAGAGAAATGGAATGATTCGTAGGAATCCTTTTCCCTTTGTATTGATAAAGGCAGCAATCAAGAAAGTAACAACTGCTACAAGAGCATTTTTCCAGTTTCCATCAGCTACAAGACCAGCGTTGGTAACAGCTGAACCTGCAAGTCCAAGACCGATAACGATAATCATAGGTCCGATGATGATTGGTGGCAAGAGTCTATCAATCCATTTTGTTCCTACAAATCGGATGCTGGTAGCAACAAGGACATAGACCAAACCAGTCAAGATAACTCCAGTTTGAGCAGCAGATATATCTCCTCCCATTTCCTTCATAGCTAGTGACATAGCTGTGATAAAGGCGAATGAAGAACCTAGATAAACTGGAACTTTAAAACCAGTAGCAATCATGTAGATGAGTGTTCCAACACCTGAAGCAAAAAGGGCAACAGATACAGGCATTCCCAAAATCAAGGGTACCAAGATGGTCGCACCAAACATGGCGAAAACGTGTTGGAAGCTAAGGAGAATTCCTTTTCCAGCCGAAGGACGTTGGTCAACGTCTAGTAACAAATCAACAGTTGATTCTTGTTTCATATAAACCTCACTTTTGGGCATCAAAAAAGAGCCCATTATTTTACAGCAATAGGCCCTCAGAGTAAGACTTCTCTAAAATCTAAACTTTAAAGAGTTTCAAGTATTTCTGTGTCTTCGTCACCTCACGGGATGACATTAAAAACCTTTGCTTAGGATAGTATAGCAGAAAAAAATGATTTTGTAAATCATTTTTTCCCGAGCCTAAAAATAAGAGAGCGAGGTTGATTTTGTAAATCATTTTTTCCCGAGCCTAAAAATAAAAGAGCGAGGTTGATTTTGTAAATATTTTTTTACTAAAAAGATTAAAGTGGGCGTTTATTTGGCATACCAGCCTTACGTGGATATTTATTTGGCGTTTCTTTTTCTTTTCTACAACTGTCATATAACGCGGATCTCCATTTGGTAGGGCGTAGCTGAGATTGTCTTCGACTTTACTGAAGAGGAGGTTGAGGGCATTCTTAGCTTCTAATAATTCCTCAGGGGCATTGCTGGCCTTGAGTGCCAATAGTTTTCCGCCAACTTTAAGGTAAGGAATTGTCAATTCAGATAAAACCTGCATGCGGGCAACCGCACGAGCTGTTACAAAATCATATTGAGCACGGAAGTTCTTGTCTTGGGCAAAATCTTCGGCACGTCCGTGGTAGAAATGAACTCCGTTCAAATCCAATTCTTGAGCCAAAAGTTGCAGGAAGTTGATACGTTTATTGAGCGAATCAATGATGGTCACATCTAACTGAGGATAGAGGATTTTCATCGGCAGACTAGGAAATCCTGCCCCAGCTCCAATATCAAGCAATTTGATAGTTTCATTGGGAATCAAGCCTTGAAGAATGGGTGCAATCGAATCGTAAAAATGTTTGAGATAAACTTCTTCCTTGTCCGTAATAGCTGTTAAATTAATCTTTTCATTCCACTCAACCAAGAGTTCAAAATAACGATCAAATTGTTTTTTTTGCTGGTCCGAAAGTGGAAGATTTTGCTCGGCAAGCAAGTTGTAAAATGTTTCTGGTTTCATAGTTATTTCCTTCTTTAGTATCATCTTATTTTACCACAATCATTAAAAATTTGATATACTGGTACTAATCTAAAAGCAGAAAGGACTTATATCATGACTTGGATTATTCTTGGAGTTTTAGCTCTTATTGTTATTTTTGTGATTGTTAGCTATAACGGTTTGGTTAAAAATCGTATGCAAACAAAGGAGGCTTGGAGCCAGATTGATGTTCAGTTGAAACGTCGAAATGACCTCTTGCCAAACTTGATTGAAACTGTAAAAGGTTATGCTAAATATGAAGGTTCTACCCTTGAAAAGGTAGCAGAACTACGTAACCAAGTGGCAGCAGCGACTTCACCAGCAGAAGCTATGAAAGCTAGTGATGCCCTCACTCGTCAGGTTTCAGGTATTTTTGCAGTTGCAGAAAGCTATCCAGATTTGAAAGCTAGTGCCAACTTTGTTAAATTGCAAGAGGAGTTGACAAACACAGAAAATAAAATTTCTTACTCTCGTCAACTTTATAACAGTGTTGTCAGCAACTACAATGTAAAATTAGAAACTTTCCCAAGCAATATTATCGCTGGAATGTTTGGATTTAAAGAAGCAGATTTCCTTCAAACACCAGAAGAGGAAAAGGTAGTTCCTAAAGTTGATTTTAGCGGTTTAGGTGACTAAGATGTTGTTTGATCAAATTGCAAGCAATAAACGAAAAACGTGGATTTTGTTGCTGGTATTTTTCCTACTCTTAGCTCTTGTTGGTTATGCGGTTGGTTACCTCTTTATGCGGTCTGGGATTGGTGGTTTGGTTATCGCACTGATTATCGGCTTTATCTATGCCTTGTCCATGATTTTTCAATCAACAGAGATTGTCATGTCCATGAACGGGGCGCGTGAGATTGATGAACAAACGGCACCAGATTTCTACCACGTAGTGGAAGATATGGCTATGGTCGCTCAGATTCCTATGCCCCGTGTTTTCATCATTGATGATCCAGCCTTAAATGCCTTTGCGACAGGTTCTAACCCTCAAAATGCGGCGGTTGCTGCGACTTCAGGTCTACTAGCTATCATGAATCGTGAAGAACTAGAAGCTGTTATGGGACATGAAGTCAGTCATATTCGTAATTATGATATCCGTATTTCGACTATTGCAGTTGCCCTTGCTAGTGCTATCACCATGCTTTCTGGTATGGCAGGTCGTATGATGTGGTGGGGTGGAGCAGGTCGCAGACGAAGTGATGATGACCGAGATGGAAATGGTCTTGAAATCATTATGCTAGTGGTTTCCCTACTAGCTATTGTACTGGCACCTCTCGCTGCAACCTTGGTTCAGCTCGCTATTTCTCGTCAGAGGGAATTTCTGGCAGATGCATCTAGTGTCGAGCTGACTCGCAATCCCCAGGGAATGATTAATGCCCTAGATAAGTTGGACAATAGCAAACCTATGAGTCGCCACGTCGATGATGCTAGCAGTGCACTTTATATCAATGATCCTAAGAAAGGGGGAGGGTTCAAAAAACTCTTTTATACCCACCCACCTATCTCAGAACGGATTGAACGTTTAAAACATATGTAAAATGAAGGCTGGAAAAAGTCTTTAAAATCTGAAAAACGCATAATATCAGGTGTGAAAACTTGATATTATGCGTTTTATTATGGGAAGATTTACTTCTTTTTCTCCTAAAATTGTGTTTTTGCCCCACATATTTGCGATGTTGAAAATTTATAAATCTTGAAAATTAACTAGCTCCAAACCGTGTTCTGTTAAGCGATAGATGATTGAACAGATCTCTTTTAAGAAACAACGGTCATGCGAAACAGTGATGAGACCACCAGGATAAGTGGCAAAGAGTTTTCTAATTTCGGGTTGAGAAGTTGGAGAAAAGTTTCGTGTGGGTTCATCCAGCAGGAGAAAGTTTGGTTTGCGCAGGACTAAATCCAAAAGCAGGAGTTTTCCCTGTTGTCCGCCAGATAAGGAGCGAATTTGATGCTGCATTTCTGGATAACTGAAATTGAGACTAGCTAGGTGAGATTGGATTTTCTGTAGTTCCTCTTTTTCCCCAGTTTTACTGAGATAGGCTATTGGGGATAAATCCAATTGCAGTTTTTTGTGGTAATCTTGTGGCATAAAACCAAGTGAAATCTCTCTTTTATCATTCAGAAGTCTCTGTAACTTGGCTAACAGAGTTGATTTCCCAACACCATTTGGCCCGATAATACCGATTTTTTCTTGGCCACGGACAGTTAGTTGTAGTTTTTGAACCAAAACTCGGTCGTCAATGGACAAATTTTCTTTTTCCAGTTGGACTAAGACTTTAGAAGCTGGTAATGGTTGGATGTCTGAAAAGAAAAGTTGGATTTGTTCCTCTTCAAGTGGCTTTTGAGTCATGGACTGAGCTGCCTTTTCGTAGCGTTTTTCTTGTGAGAGGACAGTTTTCATCTTTTTAGCCAATAGGCGACCTAAGCAGTACTGTCTTTGGTAGCTCGAAGAGCAGTTTCTACATTTTGTTTAACTCGTTGATGTTTTTCCATGGTTTTATCGTAGGCTCTTTGATCGTTGGCTGCTTGCTGGGTTTGTCTGGCAAAATTAGCCTTTCTCTGCTCACTATAACTATCATAGTCTAAATGCTCTACTAGTGTTTCTGCTTCTTTACGGTGCTTGACCAGTCGCAAGTGAACAATAGTGTCTGCCGTTTCAGAAAGAAAGTCCTCATCATGGGAAATGAAAATAACGGTTTGCCGAATCTTACGCATTTGACCTTTTAGCCAATCAACCGTCTCAAGATCCAAGTCATTTGAAGGTTCATCTAAAAATAGAATCTCAAAAGGTTTGGCTAACTCATGGATGAGCTGAATTTTCAAAGCTTCACCCCCTGATAGACTACCAATCTCTTGGTCGCTTGCGAAACGATTGCTATCAAAATGCAATTCCTCAGCTAAACGATAGAGGACACTGTAATCTAAATCAATAGTATCTAAAAAGAAGTAGTCGTGTAGAGTTCTATTTTTCAGGTCCTCAGGAAGTTTTTGAGGAATGTAGGCTGTTGATTGATAATCAGATTGAATGTCTCCCCCGATAGTGAAATCAGGCAAAGTTTCCCCCATTAAAATTTTAAGTAAGGTGGATTTGCCATTTCCTTCTTCACCAATAATAGCGACCTTTTCCCTGTCTTGGATGGTCATGCTGAGGTCAGAGACAAGGTCTCGTAAATCTTTGTTTTGTGTGATGGTCAGGTGATTGATTTTTATCATATGATTGCCCTTTCTAGAATGTTGATACTACATAACAAAAAGCTCTACTTTACCTAGTAGAGCCCAAAGTCTATGTCAAAAAAACTCTATTAATACTCTTCGAAAATCTCTTCAAACCACGTCAGCGTCGCCTTACCGTATATATGTGACTGACTTCGTCAGTCTTATCTACAACCTCAAAACAGTGTTTTGAGCAACCTACGGCTAGCTTCCTAGTTTGCTCTTTGATTTTCATTGAGTATAAAATGCCAGAAAAAGAGCATAAAAGAGTACACAAAAAGAGACAAAAACAAGATCTACTAAATAAAGGTTTTTTATTTGATAGGCTTAGTTGTTCATGTCTCCCTTACCTCCGAGTATTGGTATTTATACTATACTTTTAAGGAAATTTTGTCAACAGAAAACTGGAAATTCCAAGCTCTAAAATACGAGTGATAAGCATTAGTACCGAGTTCTTTGTCTTCCATAGGGGCATCCTCCTTGCTCTGATGTAGTATAGCACTAAAAAACAAAATATCATAGTGGACATATTAAAAACTTGAATGTTAATTACAAAGTTTGGTGGGTTGATTTGTAGGCTTTTCATGGTATAATCAAGAGAGTAAATCTTTATGGAGGAAGTATGAAATTAAATATTCAAGAGATACGCAAGCAGTCTGAAGGCTTGCATTTTGAACAAACGTTAGACCTAGTCGCAGACCTGCGTGCACGTAATCAAGAAATTTTAGATGTAAAAAATATCCTTGCAGTTGGGAAAGTACAGTACGAAAACCGTATGTATTTCTTAGATTATCAACTATCTTATACCATTGTTCTTGCTTCAAGTCGTAGTATGGAGCCAGTTGAGTTAGTTGAATCTTATCCAGTAACGGAAGTTTTCATGGAAGGTGCAACTAACCAACTAGATCAGGAAGTTTTAGACGATGACTTGGTCCTGCCTATCGAAAATGGAGAACTTGACCTTGCTGAGAGCGTGTCAGACAATATCCTACTAAACATTCCTATCAAGGTCTTGACGGCTGAAGAAGAAGCTGGCCAAGGATTTGTTTCAGGAAATGACTGGCAAATCATGACAGAAGAAGAATACCAAGCTCAACAAGCAGTTAAGAAAGAAGAAAACAGTCCTTTTGCTGGTTTACAAGGACTATTTGATGGAGACGAATAATGGTTTTGTCAAAAAAACGAGCACGAAAGGTGCTAGAAGAAATCATTGCTCTTTTTCCAGATGCCAAGCCCAGTCTTGATTTCACTAATCATTTTGAACTCTTGGTTGCGGTCATGTTGTCAGCCCAGACGACGGATGCAGCGGTAAATAAGGCTACGCCAGGCCTCTTTGCTGCCTTTCCAACGCCACAAGCCATGTCTGTTGCAACAGAGAGTGAGATTGCTTCACACATTTCTCGACTGGGACTGTATCGAAATAAGGCTAAATTCCTTAAAAAATGTGCCCAACAGTTACTAGACGATTTTGATGGTCAAGTCCCTCAAACACGTGAGGAATTGGAGAGTTTGGCAGGTGTTGGTCGCAAGACAGCCAATGTTGTTATGAGTGTAGGATTTGGGATTCCAGCCTTTGCAGTGGATACTCATGTGGAGCGTATTTGCAAACACCACGATATCGTCAAAAAATCAGCGACACCACTTGAGGTGGAAAAGCGGGTCATGGATATCTTGCCGCCTGAGCAGTGGTTAGCAGCTCATCAGGCCATGATTTATTTTGGAAGAGCCATTTGTCATCCTAAAAATCCAGAGTGTGACCAGTACCCACAGTTATATGATTTTAGCAATTTGTAAGATGGAAAATCGAAAGTTTTTGCTTGATTTTAAGCTTACTTTGTGCTATAGTAATTGATAACTAAATATTCCTTTAAACTTGTCCCGTGAGGCAGGCAAGGAGCGCGATAAAGTAGAAGGGTGAAGTCTATACTGTGTGCAGTAGGGCTTGCTTAGCTATACATTTCAAGTCTCCTTGTTTAAGGAGACTTTTCTTTTTGGAGGTTTGTCATGAAGACAAAAGAAGTTGTAGACGAATTGACCGTCAAACGAGCGATTACGCGTATTACTTATGAGATTATTGAACGCAACAAAGATTTGAATAAAATCGTCTTGGCTGGTATTAAAACTCGCGGTGTCTTTATCGCCCATCGTATCCAAGAACGTTTGGAGCAACTAGAAAACCTTTCAGTTCCTATTGGAATTGGATACTAAACCCTTCCGTGATGATGTTAAAAGTGGAGAAGATACTTCTTTGGTTTCTGTCGATGTGACAGACCGCGAAGTTATCTTGGTGGACGATGTGCTTTATACAGGTCGTACCATCCGTGCTGCTATTGATAATATTGTAGGTCATGGTCGTCCTGCGCGCGTAAGTTTAGCAGTTCTAGTCGATCGTGGACATAGAGAATTGCCAATCCGTCCAGATTACGTTGGGAAGAATATCCCAACCAGTCGTTCTGAAGAAATCATCGTAGAGATGGCAGAACTTGATGGCCAAGACAGAGTTCTGATTACTGAAGAAGCTTAGAAAGCTAAAGGAGTGGCCATGTCAGAAAATCAACAAGCATTGAACCATGTGGTGTCCATGGAAGACCTCACTGTCGATCAAGTCATGAAATTGATCAAACGAGGGATTGAGTTTAAAAACGGAGCTCAGCTTCCTTATGAAAACCACCCGATTGTTTCCAATCTTTTCTTTGAGGATTCTACACGGACGCATAAGTCCTTTGAAGTGGCAGAGATTAAACTGGGGCTGGAACGACTTGACTTTGATGTGAAGACTAGTTCAGTCAATAAGGGTGAGACACTTTATGATACCATTTTGACTCTGTCTGCTTTAGGAGTGGATGTCTGTGTGATTCGCCACCCTGAGGTTGACTACTACAGAGTTAATTGCTAGTCCCACGATTACGACTTCCATCATCAATGGTGGAGATGGTTCGGGACAACATCCTAGCCAGAGCTTGCTTGATTTGATGACTATTTATGAGGAATTTGGCCACTTTGAGGGTCTCAAGGTTGCGATTGCAGGTGACTTGGACCATTCACGCGTTGCCAAATCCAATATGCAGATTTTGAAACGCTTGGGAGCTGAACTTTATTTTGCTGGACCTGAGGAATGGAGAAGTCAAGAGTTTGCAGACTATGGACAGTTTGTAACCATTGATGAAATCATTGATCAGGTGGATGTCATGATGTTTCTCCGTGTGCAACATGAACGCCATGATAGCGGAGCAGTCTTTTCAAAAGAAGACTACCATGCCCAACATGGCTTGACTCAAGAACGTTATGACCGTTTGAAAGAAACAGCAATCCTCATGCACCCAGCTCCAGTCAACCGTGATGTAGAAATCGCAGACCACTTGGTTGAAGCACCAAAATCACGGATTGTCCAACAAATGACCAATGGTGTCTTTGTTCGAATGGCAATCTTAGAATCCGTACTGGCGAGTAGAAACGCCAACTAAAACACAAGACGTTAAAAGACGCCAGTGAGCGTCCACGAGAGGTGAAAATATGACAAAAAGACTTCTAGTATTAGAAGATGGTACAGTTTTTGAAGGCAAGGCCTTCGGAGCAGATATTGATGTAACTGGTGAAATTGTCTTTAATACAGGCATGACCGGCTACCAAGAATCCATTACAGACCAGTCTTATAATGGACAAATCTTGACCTTTACTTATCCTTTAGTGGGAAATTATGGAATTAACCGTGATGATTACGAATCCATTATTCCAACTTGTAAGGGAGTTGTTGTTTTCGAAGAAGCACGTAGAGCTAGTAACTGGCGCAACCAAATGACCTTGGATGAATTTTTGAAAGCCAAGAAAATTCCGGGTATTTCAGGGATTGATACACGTGCTCTTACCAAGATTATCCGTAAGCATGGTACGATGCGTGCAACCTTGACCCATGTTGGGGACAGTATGGACCATGTGACGGACCAGCTCCAAGCAACAGTCTTGCCGACAGACAATATCAAGCAGGTTTCTACTAAAACTTCGTATCCAGCTCCAGGAGTTGGTTTGAGCGTAGTGCTAGTGGACTTTGGTCTCAAGCACTCAATCTTACGTGAACTCTCTAAGCGCAACTGTAACGTGACAGTCGTTCCTTATTCAACAACGGCTGAAGAAATTCTCCATCTCAACCCTGACGGAGTTATGTTGTCAAATGGACCGGGAAATCCAGAAGATGTTCCCCAAGCACTGGATATGATTCGTGGTGTACAAGGAAAAATTCCAATTTTTGGTATTTGTATGGGGCATCAACTCTTTGCAATGGCAAACGGGGCTAAGACTTACAAGATGAAATTTGGACACCGTGGATTCAACCATGCGGTACGCGAAATTGCTACAGGACGTGTGGATTTTACAAGTCAAAACCATGGTTATGCAGTTAGCCGTGAGGATTTGCCAGAGCATTTGATTATCACCCATGAAGAAATCAATGACAAGTCAGTTGAAGGTGTGCGTCACAGATACCAACCTGCTTTCTCTGTTCAATACCATCCAGATGCAGCCCCTGGTCCACACGACGCTAGCTACCTATTTGACGAGTTTATCGAGATGATGGAAGCTTTTAAACAATCAAACTAAGAATGAGTAAAAGCTCGTCGGAGAATTTATGTAACTGAACACGGACGGAAAGCTCGGAATTTAGAGAAACCAACTTGGATTGTCAATCCTTCCTTGGTTTCCTAAAATTCAATCGCTTTCTATTCGTCCTTTGTATCTTATTTAATGGAAATCTGAGAGTTGCCGAATAGAAAGGCAGGTCGTTTCTTTTAGTCGCTATCAGGCGAACTAAAAACTCCCTGCACTAGATTTTTTACCGAAAAATATCGTTTCGCTAAAAAATCGTCGGAGAATTTATTTAATGTCGCTCAGTGAGGCGACGAATAGAAAGGAGAAGATACATTGTTCGCGAAAGTGAACATACCCTAAGAACTGTGTGAAAAAGATAAACATCGTCTTGACGCTGAAGGCGTCTGTACCGAGTTTCCTATTTTCACTGTGTTCTTTACGGGCTTTGTATCATAAACTATGCCTAAACGTACTGATATTCAAAAAATTATGGTGATTGGTTCTGGTCCGATTATTATTGGTCAGGCTGCTGAGTTTGACTACGCTGGGACCCAGGCTTGCTTGTCTTTGAAAGAGGAAGGTTATGAGGTGGTTTTGGTTAATTCAAACCCTGCAACCATCATGACGGACAAGGAGATTGCGGACAAGGTTTATATTGAACCGATTACACTTGAGTTTGTGACACGTATTCTTCGTAAGGAGCGTCCAGATGCCTTGCTACCAACACTCGGTGGTCAAACAGGGCTTAATATGGCCATGGAATTGTCTAAAAATGGTATCCTAGATGAGCTTGGTGTTGAACTTCTGGGTACTAAACTATCTGCCATTGATCAAGCGGAGGACCGTGACCTCTTTAAACAATTGATGGAAGAGCTCAACCAACCAATTCCAGAATCTGAAATTGTCAACACAGTCGAAGAAGCTGTTGCCTTTGCAGCGACAATTGGTTACCCAGTTATCGTTCGTCCAGCCTTTACCCTTGGTGGTACTGGTGGTGGTATGTGTGCCAACGAGGAAGAATTGCGTGAAATCGCTGAAAATGGTTTGAAATTATCACCTGTGACCCAATGTTTGATTGAGCGTTCGATTGCAGGTTTCAAGGAAATCGAATACGAAGTGATGCGTGACTCAGCTGACAATGCTTTGGTTGTTTGTAACATGGAAAACTTTGACCCAGTCGGAATTCACACAGGAGATTCCATTGTATTTGCTCCTGCGCAAACCATGGCAGACTATGAAAACCAAATGCTACGTGACGCGAGCTTGAGCATCATTCGTGCCCTTAAGATTGAAGGGGGATGTAACGTTCAGCTGGCCCTTGATCCACACAGTTTCAAGTATTATGTCATCGAAGTAAACCCTCGTGTGTCGCGTTCTTCAGCCCTAGCATCTAAGGCGACAGGGTATCCGATTGCAAAATTGGCTGCTAAGATTGCAGTAGGTTTGACCTTGGATGAGGTCATCAACCCAGTTACAGGTTCAACCTATGCCATGTTTGAACCAGCCCTTGACTACGTGGTTGCCAAGATTCCTCGTTTCCCATTTGACAAGTTTGAAAAGGGTGAACGCCGTCTCGGTACACAAATGAAGGCGACTGGAGAAGTCATGGCAATCGGTCGTAATATCGAGGAATCTCTTCTCAAGGCCTGCCGCTCCCTTGAAATTGGGGTGCACCACAATGAAATACCTGAACTTGCAGCAGTTTCTGATGATGCCTTGATTGAAAAGGTTGTCAAAGCCCAAGATGACCGTCTCTTCTACGTATCAGAAGCAATTCGTCGTGGCTACACACCTGAAGAAATTGCAGAGCTTACAAAAATCGATATTTTTTATCTGGATAAACTCCTACATATCTTTGAAATTGAGCAGGAATTGGGTGCTCATCCACAAGATCTAGAAGTCTTGAAAACAGCTAAACTTAATGGCTTCTCAGACCGTAAGATTGCGGAACTTTGGAAAACAACTGCTGATCAACTTCGTCAACTTCGCTTGGAAAACAAGATTGTTCCAGTTTATAAGATGGTCGATACCTGTGCTGCGGAGTTTGATTCTGAAACACCATATTTCTATTCAACCTATGGATGGGAAAATGAGTCTATCAGATCTGATAAAGAATCTGTACTTGTCCTAGGTTCAGGTCCAATCCGTATCGGTCAAGGGTCGAATTTGACTATGCAACGGTTCACTCAGTTAAGGCTATCCAGGCAGCTGGTTATGAAGCTATCATCATGAACTCAAATCCAGAGACTGTTTCAACAGACTTCTCGGTATCAGACAAGCTTTACTTTGAGCCATTGACATTCGAAGATGTTATGAATGTCATCGACTTGGAGCAACCAAAAGGGGTTATCGTTCAGTTCGGTGGTCAAACAGCTATCAACCTTGCGGAGCCATTGGCAAAAGCAGGTGTGACCATCCTTGGTACACAGGTCGCTGACCTAGACCGTGCTGAAGACCGTGACCTCTTCGAGCAAGCTCTCAAAGAATTGGACATTCCACAGCCACCAGGACAAACGGCTACCAATGAAGAAGAAGCAGTTCTTGCAGCACGTAAGATTGGTTTCCCAGTCCTTGTTCGCCCATCTTATGTACTTGGTGGACGCGCCATGGAAATCGTAGAAAATGAAGAAGATCTTCGTTCTTACATGCGTACAGCGGTTAAGGCTAGTCCAGACCACCCAGTTCTTGTCGATTCTTATATCGTTGGTCAGGAGTGCGAAGTTGATGCCATCTCAGATGGTGAAAATGTCCTTATCCCAGGTATCATGGAGCATATCGAACGTGCTGGTGTCCACTCAGGTGACTCAATGGCTGTTTACCCTCCGCAAACCTTGTCTCAAAAGGTGCAGGAAACCATCGCAGACTACACCAAACGCCTAGCAATCGGCCTCAACTGTCTTGGAATGATGAACATTCAGTTTGTTATCAAGGATGAAAAAGTCTACGTTATTGAGGTCAATCCACGTGCCAGCCGTACCGTTCCATTCCTTTCTAAGGTAACTAATATTCCTATGGCTCAAGTAGCGACCAAGCTCATTCTTGGTCAAAACCTTGAAGAACTTGGCTACCAAGATGGACTTTACCCTGAAAGCACTCGCGTTCATATCAAGGCACCTGTCTTCTCCTTTACCAAACTAGCTAAGGTAGACAGCTTACTTGGTCCTGAAATGAAGTCAACAGGGGAAGTTATGGGTTCTGATACTACTTTGGAAAAAGCTCTCTATAAAGCTTTTGAAGCTTCTTACCTCCACTTGCCAACCTTTGGAAATGTTGTATTTACCATCGCTGATGATGCCAAAGAAGAAGCCTTGGACTTGGCTCGTCGTTTTCAAAATATTGGCTATGGAATCCTCGCGACAGAAGGGACAGCAGCCTTCTTTGCCAGTCATGGATTACATGCTCAGCCTGTTGGTAAGATTGGTGATGACGATAAGGATATTCCAAACTTTGTTCGTAAAGGAAGAATTCAAGCTATCATTAACACAGTTGGAACAAAACGAACTGCTGACGAAGATGGTGAGCAAATCCGCCGTTCAGCCATTGAACACGGGGTGCCCCTCTTCACAGCGCTAGATACAGCTAATGCCATGCTTAAGGTACTTGAAAGTCGTAGCTTTGTTACAGAAGCGATTTAAATAGAAAAATAAGATATAGCAGACTGAATTTAGAACAGTACACAGGAATACTAAAATATTTCTAGAAATTAATTTGAATTTTCTAATTGATTTGTTCGTATCTTATTTCAATCTACTATAGAAAAAAGTCTTTAAAATTATAAAACGCATAATATCAGGTGTTGAAAACCTTGATATTATGCGTTTTATTGTAGGAATATTTACTTCATTTTCTACTAAAATTATGTTTTTGAATAACCTCTATCTTAGTAGTTTGTATGGTCGCCCTCAATCAGTTTTTACGATAAGCTTTAATGCTATGACTATACCATTCTTGCATTTCTTTTGATGGTGGTGTCATATAATCCCCATACATCTGGGTTAAAAATTGGTCATATTTTTTTGGCACAGGCAACATACGACCTTCAAACTCAGTCAAAATCAGTTCTTTAAAGGTATCAACTGGGAAGATTTCTTTCATCCCTTCCTTACCGATCCCAATTCCTCCTTCATATTGAGGAGAGTTGGTTGTAGCATTTTTGACTAGCTGATCAATTTTCTTGTAAAAGTAACGGGGATTGACCACTCGGAGGGCATACCAGCTACATAATCTAAGAAAATCTTTTAATTTGCTATCACCGTGAACTGCTCGTGATTTTTTGATATAAGCTAGTTGACGAAGAGCCACATACTTATAGCTCTTGTCGACAATGCTCAAGTCTGTAAATCGATCAATTGGGAAGACATCGATGAAAAGGCTGGTATCATGACGCTTGTACTTAACATGGTCTTCTATAACAGTAGAAGTGTCCAAAATCGATGCGAAATTATGGAAGTACCAAGAAGATGTATCGTAGGAAAGAACCTTGTAGCGAGGGTGATTTTCTTCTTCAATAATCTTCAGTAAACGCTCATAATCCTCACGATAAAGGGAAATATCAATATCATCATCCCAAGGAATCATACCTTTGTGGCGGATGGCTCCAAGCATGGTTCCATAACTGAGAAAATAAGGAATATCATGTTTCTTACAAGTCTCATCAATATAGTCTAGCAGAGCTAGTTGAATTTCTTTAATTTCTTTTTTTCTAAATATTGCATCCTAATCCTCCAATTTATAAGCGTGAAATTCATGACTGTAGAAGCGTTTTTCTGCTGGTGGTAGGGTCATATAATCTCCATAAAATTGTGTCAAAATAGTATCAAATTTTTCAGGTGCTGGAAGGCTTAAATTTTCAAAGGGTAAATCAATTATTTTATCGAAGGTACCACTTGGGAAGACTTCCTTTTCCTTAAATTTAGAAGGGATAAAAGCCATATACTGACCATTTTCACGACTATATTTTTGAATTTCTTTCTCGATTTTATGTGCGAAATAACGAGGAGAAATCGGTCGAAGGAGCAACCAAAAGGCTGTTCGTATCCAATCTTTTAAAAGGCTATCCTTATAGACAATATTTTTATGTTTACTGAAAGACAGCAGTTTGAAGCTTTCCAGTTTATAACAAGTATCAATGACCTTAGGATCATCAAAGCGATCTATAGGGAAAATATCGATAAAGATACCAGACTCATAGGTTTTTGTATTTCGAGTATCAATAATTTTAGTCGTACTGTCGGTTATCTTGATAAAGTTGTTAAAGTAGTTCTTATCAGTTTCTAAGGAAAGGAGCTTATACTTGCTTTTTTCCTTTTGAAAAATGTTAATAAATCGTTGGTAGTCTTCTCTAGGCATGGACAGATCAATATCGTCGTCCCAAGGAATAAAGCCTTGATGTCGAACCGCCCCAATCAGAGTACCGTAGTTAATAATATAGTTGATATTGTGCTTTTTACAGAGAGTATCAATATAATCCAAAATTTCTAATTCAATTTGTTTGGCATCTTCAATGGTTAGT
Organism: Streptococcus bouchesdurhonensis; assembly: GCF_948472335.1. The sequence goes on from NZ_CAOKTW010000010.1 coordinate 64,564, forward strand.
TGTTTCATTTTAAACTCCTATGATCTTTTGAATTTATTTTTTAAGGCTAGGACATGGTTTAAAAATTCATAGAAAATGCTATCTTTTGTGAAGACAAGTAGACCAATATAAGAGATAGCTGATAGCAAGACAATCAAACCAGTATTCATCAAAAATGGCAAATTAATGACCATATCCACAGGATACAAGAAATTGATCAGGAAATAAATTCCTACGAAAGAAAGTGAAAAGAGAGAGTATCGAACAGTATAGCTAAAGATATGTCCCAAGTGAATAAGTTGTTTTCTATGGATGAAAATGATATAGAAAACAAGTAGAGAGGCCTCTGATAACATAGTTGTCAGTAAGTAGTATTCAGGAGCCACGATATGGTTGAAAAAGAGGAGACTATTTAAGCCCAAATTGAGTAGCCCAGCAAAGACTGTATAGACTGTGATACGTTTTTCATAGCCATTGGTAAAGAGAATTTGGGAACCAAGAATGGTATCTAAGGCCAGGATAATCGTACGAAAAGCGAAGAGAGAGGTCAAGATGCCACCTCCGATATATTTTTCACTACCGTAAAGTAGGATGGCATTTGGTCCTAAAACCATGAGTCCAAAGCTCAGTGGAATGATAAAGAAGTTAAAGATTCGACTACCTCTATTAACCAGAGAAACATAGGCTTCCTTATCGCCTTTTCCTAGATAGTAACTAAGACGAGGCACACTCACTCCGATAGCTCCTGTTACAACCCCAGCTATAACGGTCACAATTCGCTGAGCTATGGTATAGTAACTAACGTTGACATCAATCCCTGTTTTAACGAGGAAGAGGCGATCTAAAAAAGTGAAGAGCATATTGGCATTGGCAAAGACTAACATGGCTGTCAGAGGGAGAAAGAGTGGTTTAAAATCACTTAGGTGAATCTTAACAAGTTTGATGTCTCTTTTAATCCAAAAATAACTAATCAGGTAGTTAATCAGCGTCGATAAACTCATCACAAGTGTATAGACAACAATATCGTGTTCATTTTTAACAAATAAGAAAATAGAGACCAGCATCAGGATACGGATGAAGGCAGTTTTGTAAAAGAGAAAACTGTAATTTTCCAGAGCTTCATTGACCCATTCGATTGAAAAAATCTGGGCAATGAGTTGAATCCCCATAACAAGGTAGACCTTTTTGACGATTGGATTATCAGTAAAGAAGAGAGGATAGGCTAGGATATAGACAGCAGTGGTCAAAATCGTACAAGCGATGCACAAATAAAAAAGACTAGAAAAGGCTCTGTTAAGATCTTTTTTGTTATCCTTGACATTACTGATAGCCCTTAAACCGTAGTTATAGACACCATAAGTTGCAAAGGGCAAGAAAAATGACAAAATAGTGTCGACTGAGTTGAAGTAACCATAGTCAGTTCGGTCCAAGACACGCGCGACATAGGTTCCAGTTAGGATGGGAAAAATAATATTCAAGACACGAATTCCCATGTAAGATAGAGCATTTAATTTTATACTTTTCATTCAATTTACCTCGTTTTTCATTATATCATAAAGTTAGCTAATAAGAAATGAAGGGCAGTAAGTCAAGTAATCACTTTGAAGTTTCAAATCTTAAGTTTTAAGTTTTCTTTAAGGAAAGTATATTATTCTGAAGGACTCTAAAATTTCGCAGCCATTTATTAGTAATTGCTACAGAATTCCTAGTCATTACTAGAAATGGACTAGTTTCTTTGAATAATAGAACTGCATAATTCTCCTATTCTAGAAGGGGAGGACCAGTATTTCTTTTATGATAGGACTAGATTGTGGTATAATAGAGAGAATAAGTTTTTTTAGTAAGACAAAGGAGAAAATAGATGATTTATGCAGGAATTCTTGCTGGTGGAACTGGCACACGCATGGGAATCAGTAACTTGCCAAAACAATTTTTAGAGCTAGGTGATCGACCTATTTTGATTCATACAATTGAAAAATTTGTCTTGGAGCCAAGTATTGAAAAAATTGTAGTTGGTGTTCATGGAGACTGGGTTTCTCATGCAGAAGATCTTGTAGATAAATATCTTCCTCTTTATAAGGAACGTATCATCATTACAAAGGGTGGTGCTGACCGCAATACAAGTATTAAGAAAATTATTGAAGCGATTGATGCTTATCGTCCGCTTACTCCAGAGGACATTGTTGTTACCCACGATTCTGTTCGTCCATTTATTACACTTCGCATGATTCAGGACAATATCCAACTTGCCCAAAATCATGACGCAGTGGACACAGTGGTAGAAGCGGTTGATACTATCGTTGAAAGTACCAATGGTCAATTCATTACAGATATTCCAAATCGTGCTCACCTTTATCAAGGACAAACACCTCAAACATTCCGTTGCAAGGACTTCATGGACCTTTACGGTTCTCTCTCTGCTGAAGAGAAGGAAATCTTGACAGATGCATGTAAAATCTTTGTGATCAAAGGAAAAGATGTGGCCTTGGCTAAGGGCGAATACTCAAACCTAAAAATCACAACAGTAACAGATTTGAAGATTGCAAAAAGTATGATTGAGAAAGACTAGTAAAATGATTAATCAAATTTATCAACTAACTAAGCCTAAGTTTATCAATGTCAAATATCAGGAAGAGGCTATTGACCAAGAGAATCATATCCTCATCCGCCCTAACTATATGGCTGTCTGTCATGCGGATCAGCGTTACTACCAGGGAAAACGTGACCCCAAGATTTTGAATAAAAAGCTTCCAATGGCAATGATTCACGAGTCATGTGGAACCATCATTTCTGACCCGACGGGAACCTATGAGGTTGGGCAAAAAGTTGTCATGATTCCCAATCAGCCCTATGCAGAGCGATGAAGAATTCTATGAGAACTACATGACAGGGACCCATTTCTTGTCTAGTGGTTTTGATGGCTTTATGAGAGAGTTTGTTTCTCTCCCTAAAGATCGTGTGGTGGCTTATGATGCTATCGAAGATACGGTTGCAGCCATTACAGAGTTTGTCAGTGTTGGCATGCATGCCATGAATCGTCTATTGACCCTTGCTCATAGCAAGCGGGACCGAATCGCCGTTATCGGAGATGGAAGTTTAGCATTTGTGGTTGCCAATATTATCAACTATACTTTGCCAGAAGCAGAGATTGTGGTTATTGGTCGTCATTGGGAAAAGTTGGAACTTTTCTCTTTTGCCAAAGAATGCTATATTACGGATAATATTCCTGAAGATTTGGCCTTTGACCATGCTTTTGAGTGTTGTGGTGGTAATGGTACTGGACCAGCTATAAATGACCTGATTCGCTACATTCGTCCTCAAGGAACGATTCTCATGATGGGAGTTAGCGAATATAAAGTCAATCTCAATACTCGCGATGCCTTAGAAAAGGGCTTGCTCTTGGTTGGGTCCTCTCGTTCTGGTCGCATCGATTTTGAAAATGCAATCCAAATGATGGAAGTTAAGAAATTTGCCAATCGTCTTAAAAATATCCTTTATCTAGAAGAACCTGTAAGAGAAATTAAAGATATTCACCGTGTCTTTGCGACCGACTTAAACACAGCCTTTAAAACCGTGTTTAAGTGGGAAGTATAAGTGCTGGAGGTTAATTGTGGAGAAAATCATTAAAGAGAAAATTTCTTCCCTACTTAGTCAAGAAGAGGAAGTCCTCAGTGTTGAACAACTGGGGGGAATGACCAATCAAAACTATTTGGTCAAAACAACAAATAAGCAATACATTGTTAAATTCTTTGGTAAAGGGACAGAAAAGCTTATCAATCGACAAGATGAAAAGTACAATCTTGAACTACTAAAGGATTTAGACTTAGATGTAAAAAATTATCTTTTTGATATTGAAGCTGGTATCAAAGTAAATGAGTATATCGAATCTGCGATTACACTTGATTCAAGGTCAATCAAGACCAAATTTGATAAAATTGCTCCAATATTACAAACCATTCATGCTTCTGGTAAGGAATTAAGAGGAGAATTTGCTCCTTTTGAGGAAATCAAAAAATACGAATCCTTGATTGAAGAGAAAATCCCTTATGCCAACTATGAAGCTGTTCGAGAAGAAGTCTTTTCTTTAGAGAAAAGACTGGCTGACTTAGGTGTTGACAGAAAATCTTGTCATATCGATTTGGTGCCTGAAAACTTTATCGAATCACCACAAGGACGACTTTATCTGATTGACTGGGAATATTCATCAATGAATGATCCAATGTGGGATCTGGCTGCCCTCTTTTTAGAGTCTGAATTCACTACCCAGGAGGAAGAAGCCTTCTTGTCTCACTATGAGAGTGACCAAACACCGGTTCTCGTGAAAAGATTGCCATTTATAAAATTTTACAAGACACTATTTGGAGTCTATGGACTGTCTATAAGGAAGAGCAAGGTGCAGATTTTGGTGACTATGGTGTGAATCGTTATCAAAGAGCTGTTAAAGGTTTGACTTCTTATGGAGGTTCAGATGAAAAGTAAAAACGGAGTTCCTTTTGGTCTACTCTCAGGTATTTTCTGGGGTTTAGGTCTAACAATTAGTGCTTACATCTTTTCGATTTTTACAGATTTGTCGCCCTTTGTGGTGGCCGCTGCTCACGATTTCTTGAGTATCTTTATCTTACTAGCTTTTCTCTTGGTAAAAGAAGGAAAAGTTCGCCTCTCAATTTTCTTAAATATTCGCAATGTGAGTGTCATCATCGGAGCCTTGCTAGCAGGCCCTATCGGTATGCAGGCCAATCTTTATGCGGTTAAGTATATCGGAAGTTCCTTAGCTTCATCTGTGTCGGCTATTTACCCTGCGATTTCAGTTTTATTGGCTTTCTTCTTTTTGAAGCACAAGATTTCAAAAAATACTGTATTTGGGATTGTCTTGATTATTGGAGGGATAATTGCTCAGACCTATAAGGTTGAACAGGTTAATTCCTTCTACATTGGTATTCTCTGTGCTTTAGTTTGTGCTATTGCATGGGGGAGTGAGAGTGTCCTTAGCTCCTTTGCCATGGAAAGTGAATTGAGTGAAATTGAGGCCCTCTTAATCCGTCAAGTAACTTCATTCTTGTCCTATCTTGTGATTGTGCTCTTCTCTCATCAGTCATTTGCAGAAGTGGCCAATGGACAATTACTAGGTCTCATGATTGTCTTTGCAGCCTTTGATATGATTTCCTACTTGGCTTATTATATCGCTATCAATCGCTTGCAACCAGCCAAGGCTACAGGCTTGAATGTGAGCTATGTAGTTTGGACGGTCTTGTTTGCAGTTGTTTTTTTGGGTGCACCGCTAGATATGCTGACCATTATGACGTCACTTGTCGTTATTGCTGGAGTTTATATTATTATTAAAGAATAAAGGAGATTCGTGTGAAAGCCATCATCTTAGCAGCGGGATTGGGAACTCGCTTGCGTCCTATGACTGAAAATACCCCTAAAGCCTTGGTTCAGGTTAATCAAAAACCCTTGATTGAATACCAAATTGAGTTTCTCAAAGAAAAAGGAATCAATGACATCATCATCATTGTCGGTTATCTTAAAGAACAATTCGATTACTTGAAAGAGAAATACGGTGTTCGTCTCGTTTTCAATGATAAATACGCTGACTACAATAACTTTTACTCTCTCTATCTTGTAAAAGAAGAATTGGCCAACAGCTATGTTATTGATGCCGATAACTATCTCTTTAAAAATATGTTCCGCAATGATTTGACTCGTTCGACTTATTTTAGTGTTTATCGTGAAGATTGTACCAACGAATGGTTCTTGGTCTATGGAGATGACTACAAGGTTCAAGACATTATTGTTGATAGCAAGGCAGGTCGCATCCTTAGTGGTGTATCCTTCTGGGATGCTCCAACTGCAGAAAAGATTGTCAGCTTTATCGATAAGGCTTATGCAAGTGGCGAATTTGTTGATCTCTACTGGGACAATATGGTTAAGGATAATATCAAAGAGCTAGATGTCTATGTCGAAGAATTAGAAGGCAATAGTATCTATGAAATCGATAGTGTCCAAGACTACCATAAATTAGAAGAAATTCTTAAAAACGAAAATTAAAGATTCCAACATCTGACAAAATAGTCGGATGTTTTTTTGATTTTTTACGAACTTTTACGAATAGATAGATGAGTAGAAAAAGAAATGGAGTTATTTATGAAAATCACAAACTATGAAATCTATAAGTTAAAAAAATCAGGTTTGACCAATCAACAGATTTTGAAAGTGCTAGAATACGGTGAAAATGTTGATCAGGAGCTTTTGTTGGGTGATATTGCAGATATATCAGGTTGCCGTAATCCAGCCGTTTTTATGGAACGTTATTTTCAGATAGACGATGCGCATTTGTCGAAAGAGTTTCAAAAATTTCCATCTTTCTCTATTTTAGATGACTGTTATCCTTGGGATTTGAGTGAAATATATGATGCGCCTGTACTTTTATTTTACAAGGGAAATCTTGACCTCCTGAAATTCCCGAAGGTAGCGGTCGTGGGCAGTCGTGCTTGTAGCAAACAGGGAGCTAAGTCAGTTGAAAAAGTCATTCAAGGCTTGGAAAATGAACTGGTTATCGTCAGTGGATTAGCCAAGGGCATTGACACAGCAGCTCATATGGCAGCTCTTCAAAATGGCGGAAAAACCATTGCAGTGATTGGAACAGGACTGGATGTGTTTTATCCTAAAGACAATAAACGTTTGCAAGACTACATCGGCAATGATCATCTGGTTCTCAGTGAATATGGACCTGGCGAACAACCTCTGAAATTTCATTTTCCTGCCCGTAATCGCATCATTGCTGGACTTTGCCGTGGCGTGATTGTAGCAGAGGCTAAGATGCGCTCGGGGAGTCTCATTACCTGTGAGCGAGCAATGGAAGAAGGACGATGTCTTTGCTATTCCTGGTAGCATTTTAGATGGGCTATCAGATGGTTGCCATCATTTGATTCAAGAAGGGGCAAAATTGGTCACCAGTGGGCGAGATGTGCTTGCGGAATTTGAATTTTAAACATTATATAAGCTAGAATACTGAGAAAAATCAATTTTTAATAGAAAATGAAGTAAATATCCCCACAATAAATGCATAGTATCAGTTTTTTCAGCACTTGATATTATGCGTTTTTTCTAAGTGAATAAGTAGAGTGGAGGACTTTTCCCAGAGGAAGGAAAGCAATTTAGTGTAATTGAGAAAGGAGAGTTGCTTGTGACTAATCTTGGTCAGCTTATTATCAGGGAGCTGTATCGTCTCAAGTATTGCCAGTAAGGAAAAATAAATTCTTCAAAAGTAGAGATTACAAGGCTTGTTTAAGAAAGAATTCAAAGACCTTGACAGATAAAAATAAAATGGTTATTATAAAAAATGGTCTGAAATTGATGATGACACTCTTCGAAAATCTTTTTACGTCATCAGCTTTGTCTTGCTGTGTTTTGAGCAAGCTACGGTGAGCTTCCGAGTTTGATTTTCATTTACTAGAAATGAAACTGATGAGAGACATCAGTAGACATTTGCGTCAGGATATGATGGAAAATGATAAAAAGACCTCATGAGATTGGCATATCAGACTACTAAAGTATTGAGTTTGTTAGGATTTTATACTCAATGAAAATCAAAGAGCAAACTAGGAAGCTAGCCGCAGGTTGCTCAAAGCACTGCTTTGAGGTTGTAGATAAGACTGACGAAGTCAGTTACATATATCTACGGCAAGGTGAAGCTGACGTGGCTTGAAGAGATTTTCGAAGAGTATTAGCGACTAGTTAGCTGGGAAAGGAAGATATTTGTGACAAATAATAAACTGTATTCGTTGATAGAATTTAGAAATAAAATATATGAAGAATTAGAACTTTCCAGAAGTGATTTAGCGATTTTACTATGTGCCATGCTTATCGCCTCTATCGGATTAAATATGGATTCGACTCCCGTGATTATTGGAGCCATGTTAATCTCTCCTTTGATGACACCTATTCTGGGAGTGGGGCTCTCTCTAGCTATATTTGATTTTAAATTGTTAAGAAAATCTTTTAAAATATTAGCTATTCAAATTCTTGCCAGTCTAATAGCTTCAACACTTTATTTTTATCTTTCTCCCATTTCGTATGCTAGTTCGGAGATTGTTGCTAGAACCTCTCCGACTATTTGGGATGTTCTCATTGCTTTTGTAGGAGGGATAGCAGGTATTATTGGTGCTAGGAAAAAGAGACCAATAATATTGTTCCTGGTGTTGCTATTGCAACCGCCTTGATGCCTCCTCTTTGTACAGTAGGTTATGCTATTGCTTCTGCTAATCTAAAATTTATCATAGGCTCCTCTTACCTATTCCTCATCAATTGTAGCTTTATTGTCATTGCGACTTATATAGGTGTTAGGTTGATGATGGTTAAGAAACATTATTTTAAAGATAATGAAGAAGACTCTAAAATGCGCAGGATTTTGCTTCTAGTTGCTGTTTTGCTGATGATTCCGAGTTTTATCTCTGCAACGACTTTAGTGAGAGAAACGTTGAAAAAAGAGTCCCTTAAGAAATTTATATCAGAGCAATTTCAGGGGCATAATATTTTGAAAAAAATCTATTCTAAAAAGACTCATACCCTAAAGCTAACCATTTCAGGAAATTATTTGACAGAAGAAGAACTCGATATGATTTCCAGTAAGAGAGGTGACTATGGTTTAAGTGATGTTTCTGTTCAAGTTTCCCAATTGTCTGATTCAGAACAACTTAGTAAGGAAGAACTGGTGGAGTATTTCTTCCAGTATATCAAGGATAAGGAAGCAAAAGAAAAGGAAAAAGCCAATAAATTTGATACAGAGTCTGAGGAACAATAATTTCTTGAGAATAGCTGGTTTTTCTCGTGAGTCTTCTATGTATATCAAAGGAAGACTGAAGTCTTAAGTATAAACTTTTCTTCTATTATAGTAGCTAAGTCTTGACAGGGTTCAAAAAATGGTTTACACTTTATAAAGTTTATTACTTTGAAAAGGTGTGATACTGTGGCTACGGCAACAAAAAAGAAAAAATCAACAGTTAAAAAAAATCTAGTCATCGTGGAGTCGCCTGCTAAGGCCAAGACGATTGAAAAATATCTAGGCAGAAACTACAAGGTTTTAGCCAGTGTCGGGCATATCCGTGATTTGAAGAAATCCAGTATGTCCGTCGATATTGAAAATAATTATGAACCGCAATATATCAATATCCGAGGAAAAGGCCCTCTTATCAATGACTTGAAAAAAGAAGCTAAAAAAGCTAATAAAGTTTTTCTGGCGAGTGACCCGGACCGTGAAGGAGAAGCGATTTCTTGGCATTTGGCCCATATTCTCAACTTGGATGAAAATGATGCTAACCGTGTGGTCTTCAATGAAATCACCAAAGATGCTGTCAAAAATGCTTTTAAAGAACCTCGTAAGATTGATATGGACTTGGTCGATGCCCAACAGGCTCGTCGTGTCCTAGACCGCTTGGTAGGCTATTCGATTTCGCCTATTTTGTGGAAGAAGGTCAAGAAGGGCTTGTCAGCAGGTCGCGTTCAGTCTATTGCGCTTAAACTCATCATTGATCGTGAGAATGAAATCAATGCCTTCCAGCCAGAAGAATACTGGACAATTGATGCTGTCTTTAAAAAGGGAACCAAGCAATTTCAGGCTTCCTTCTATGGAGTAGACGGCAAAAAGTTGAAACTGACTAGCAATGATGAGGTAAAGGAAGTCTTGTCTCGTCTGACTAGCAAAGATTTTTCAGTGGATCAGGTAGATAAGAAAGAGCGCAAGCGCAATGCTCCATTACCCTATACCACTTCATCTATGCAGATGGATGCTGCCAATAAAATTAACTTCCGTACTCGAAAAACCATGATGGTTGCCCAACAGCTCTATGAAGGGATCAATATCGGTTCTGGTGTGCAAGGTTTGATTACCTATATGCGTACTGATTCGACTCGTATCAGTCCAGTGGCACAGAACGAAGCAGCAAGTTTCATTACAGACCGTTTTGGTAGCAAGTATTCTAAGCATGGTAGCAAGGTCAAAAATGCATCAGGTGCTCAGGATGCCCATGAGGCTATTCGTCCGTCAAGTGTCTTTAACACACCGGAAAGTATTGCTAAGTATCTGGATAAGGATCAGCTCAAGCTTTATACTCTTATTTGGAATCGTTTTGTAGCGAGTCAGATGACAGCTGCTGTCTTTGATACCATGGCTGTTAAATTGTCGCAAAATGGTGTTCAATTTGCTGCTAATGGTAGTCAGGTTAAGTTTGATGGTTATCTTGCCATTTATAATGATTCTGACAAGAATAAAATGTTACCAGATATGGCTGTTGGAGATGTGGTTAAGCAGGTGAATAGCAAACCAGAGCAACATTTCACTCAACCGCCTGCTCGTTATTCTGAAGCGACATTGATTAAGACCTTGGAGGAAAATGGTGTTGGACGTCCGTCAACCTACGCACCGACCATTGAAACTATTCAGAAACGTTATTATGTTCGCCTTGCAGCCAAACGCTTTGAACCGACAGAGTTGGGAGAAATTGTTAACAAGCTCATCGTTGAATATTTCCCAGATATCGTAAACGTGACCTTCACAGCTGAAATGGAAGGCAAGCTGGATGATGTCGAAGTCGGAAAAGAGCAGTGGCAACGTGTTATTGATGCCTTTTACAAACCATTCTCTAAAGAAGTGGCCAAGGCTGAAGAAGAAATGGAAAAAATCCAGATTAAGGATGAACCAGCTGGATTTGACTGTGAAGTGTGTGGCAGTCCAATGGTCATTAAACTTGGTCGATTTGGTAAGTTCTACGCTTGTAGCAATTTCCCAGATTGCCGCCATACCCAAGCAATTGTGAAAGAGATTGGTGTTGAGTGTCCAAGTTGTCATCAGGGACAAATCATTGAGCGTAAAACCAAACGCAATCGCCTTTTCTATGGTTGCAATCGCTATCCAGAATGTGAATTTACCTCTTGGGACAAGCCTGTTGGTCGTGACTGTCCAAAATGTGGAAACTTCCTCATGGAGAAAAAAGTCCGTGGTGGTGGCAAGCAGGTTGTTTGTAGCAAGGGTGACTACGAAGAAGAAAAGATTAAATAAGAAGAGAGTCCTGAAAGTGAATTTCAGGCTCTTTTTGGTTAGAACTTGACAAAATTCATCATTGTATGCGAAACTAGAAGAAGATTATTTTAATTAGGAGTAGTTATGCGTCTTATCTATCTGATAATTGGTTTTTTATCACTGGCCTTGGCAATTGTTGGGGTTGTTTTACCCTTGTTGCCTACAACGCCTTTTCTTTTGTTGTCTATTGCTTGTTTCTCCAGAAGTTCCAAGCGCTTCGAAGATTGGTTGTATCATACCAAGCTCTATCAAGCATATGTTGCTGATTTTCGCGAGACTAAGTCTATTGCGCGTGAACGTAAAAAAGAGATTATTGTCTCTATCTACATCTTGATGGGAATTTCCATTTATTTTGCACCTCTTTTACCTGTCAAAATCGGTCTGGGAGCCTTGACCATCTTTATCACCTATTATCTCTTTAAGGTTATTCCAGACAAAGAATAGTTAAAATAGTAGTTATTTGCCTTGATAAAAATAAAAACATATTCACAACAATATGATATAATAAATTCAAAGTAATATTCAAGGAGAATCAAATGATTTACGAATTTTGTGCTGAAAATGTGACCTTGCTTGAAAAAGCGATGGAGGCTGGAGCTCGTCGAATCGAACTCTGTGATAATCTTGCAGTTGGTGGGACAACACCCAGCTATGGAGTGACTAAGGCAGCAGTTGAACTGGCAGCTAACTACAATACAACCATCATGACCATGATTCGGCCACGTGGTGGCGACTTTGTCTATAATGATATGGAAATTGCTATTATGCTAGAAGACATTCGCTTGACTGCTCAGGCTGGAAGTCAAGGGGTTGTATTTGGTACCTTAACTGCTGATAAAAAGTTGGATAAGCCTAATCTGGAGAAGCTAATTGAGGCTTCAAAAGGAATGGAAATTGTCTTTCATATGGCCTTTGATGAATTGAGCGAAGAAGACCAGTTAGAAGCTATTGACTGGCTTAGTCAAGCTGGAGTCACTCGTATCCTAACTCGTGCTGGTGTATCTGGCGACTCTCTAGACAAACGTTTTGCTCATTATCACAAAATTTTGGAACATGCTAAAGGTAAAATTGAAATTCTACCAGGTGGAGGGATTGACCTTGACAACCGTCAAACCTTTATTGACCAGCTGGGGATAACACAATTGCATGGAACCAAGGTTGTCTTTTAAAAAATAGAAAGGAACTGCTAGCTTTTGATAGCAGTTTTCACTTATGTTTGAAATTTTTAAATCCTATCAATTTAATAAAGAAAAGGCTCATGCTTATGGTTTTGTAGAAAATAGTGGAGTCTGGACCTATAGTTGCCAGATTTTGCAGGGTGACTTTGTCATGACTGTGTCCATTACTGCTGATAATGTGAACTTTCAGGTCTTTGACCAGGAAATAGAGTGACCTCTATCCTCAAGTTCATATGGAAAGTATGCGTGGGAGTTTTGTAGGAAGTGTCCGTGAGGCTTGTTTGGAGATTCTTTACCAGATTCGGAAGGCTTGTTTTGATGTGCAAGATTTTATCTTTCCTCAGACTAAGCGTATCATGGTTCAGGTTCAGGAAAAGTATGGAAACCAGTTGGAGTATCTGTGGGAGAAATCGCCTGATACGGCAGTATTAAGACATGAAGGAAATCAAAAGTGGTATGCCGTCTTGATGAAAATCTCTTGGGATAAGCTGGAAAAGGGCAGAGAAGGACAAGTGGAAGCAGTCAATCTCAAACATGATCAAGTAGTGGACCTGCTTTCACAAAAGGGCATTTATCCAGCTTTTCATATGAACAAACGCTACTGGATTAGTGTGGCGCTTGATGATACGTTGTCAGATGAAATGGTACTGGAATTGATAGAAAAAAGTTGGAACTTAACCTCTAAAAAATGAAACATTTCAAGGATTTTCAAGAACTTTCAATTAGCTAAATATTCTCTACTGAAGAAATTTTCAGAAAATATTTGATTTTTCTTGACAAGTGCTTTTGCCTATGCTAAAATACTTAACAAGATATCAAACGAAGGAGAAAGTCAAACATGAAAACAGCTAAGTTTAATCAATTCGCTTTGTTGTTGAGGTACTCGGGCTAGTGCAAAAAGCATTAGTCCTGTTTGGCTTACCAAGCGGGAGTAAATCAACATCTCGCTTGGGTTTCTGAGCGAGATGTTTTTTTTAAAATCACATTTGGAAAAGGGGAAATCTTATGCGAACAGTTGAATTTCTAGATACCAGCCTTCGGGATGGAGAGCAGACACTAAAGTGTTAACTTTTCAATCAAAGAAAAAATTGCCATAGCAAGGCAGCTTGAGAAATGGGGTATTTCAGCCATTGAAGCTGGTTTTCCTACGGCGAGTCCTGATTCATTCACAGCGTGCAGGAGATTGCTAAGGCCTTGAAGAAAACGGCGGTAACTGGTCTGGCCCGCTCTGTCAAGTCTGATATTGATGCTTGTTACGAGGCCCTAAAGGACGCCAAGTATCCACAAGTTCACGTCTTTATCGCTACCAGTCCCATTCATCGTAAGTATAAGCTCAATAAGAGCAAGGAAGAGATTTTGGAAGCTATTAAGGAGCATGTTTCTTATGCCCGTTCTAAGTTTGAAGTGGTCGAATTCTCTCCTGAGGATGCGACTAGAACAGAGTTGGATTTCCTCTTACAAGTTGTTCAAACAGCGGTTGATGCAGGGGCGTCTTATATCAATATCCCTGATACGGTTGGATTTACCACGCCAGAGGAGTACGGTGCTATCTTCAAATACTTGATTGAGAATGTCAAGACGGATCGTCAGATTATCTATTCGCCTCACTGCCACGATGACCTTGGAATGGCAGTGGCAAATAGCCTTGCTGCTGTCAAGAATGGGGCAGGACGTGTTGAGGGGACTATCAATGGTATTGGGGAGCGAGCTGGAAATGCTGCCTTGGAAGAAATAGCAGTTGCTCTCAATATTCGTCAAGATTACTACCAAGCAGAAACAAGTATTGTTTTAAATGAAACCATCAATACGTCAGAAATGGTTTCTCGCTTCTCAGGAATCTCCAGTTCCTAAAAACAAGGCCGTCGTTGGAGGTAATGCCTTCTCTCACGAATCTGGTATTCACCAAGATGGAGTCCTTAAAAATCCTCTCACTTATGAGATTATCACCCCTGAATTGGTCGGTGTCAAGAGTAATAGCCTCCCACTTGGAAAATTGTCAGGTCGCCATGCCTTTGTTGAGAAACTAAGAGAACTGGCCTTAGATTTTACAGAAGAGGATATCAAACCACTCTTTGCTAAGTTCAAGGCACTGGCCGACAAGAAACAAGAAATCACAGATGCAGATATTCGTGCTCTGGTAGCTGGAACCATGGTTGAAAATCCAGAAGGTTTCCACTTTGATGATTTACAACTGCAAACTCATGCTGATAATGACATCGAAGCGCTTGTTAGCCTGGCTAATATGGATGGTGAGAAAGTCGAGTTCAACGCGTCAGGACAAGGTTCTGTTGAAGCGGTCTTTAACGCTATTGATAAGTTCTTTAACCAATCTGTCCGTTTGGTGTCCTATACCATTGATGCTGTGACAGATGGAATTGATGCCCAGGCTCGGGTCTTGGTCACTGTTGAAAACAGAGATACAGAAACCATATTTAATGCAGCAGGTCTTGATTTCGATGTGTTGAAGGCTTCGGCTATTGCTTACATCAATGCTAATACCTTTGTTCAAAAAGAGAATGCTGGTGAGATGGGACGTAGCGTTTCCTATCGCGACATGCCTAGTGTGTAAAGGAGAAGGCTATGACAAAGAAAATAGTAGCTCTAGCAGGGGACGGAATTGGCCCAGAAATCATGGAGGCTGGTTTAGAAGTTCTGGAGGCTCTAGCTAAAAAAACAGGCTTTGTCTATGAAATAGACAGACGACCTTTTGGAGGTGCAGGTATTGATACTGCAGGGCATCCCTTACCTGATGAAACCCTCAAGGCAAGTAGAGAAGCAGATGCCATTCTCCTAGCGGCTATCGGTAGTCCCCCGTATGATAGTGCAACGGTTCGGCCTGAACAAGGCTTGCTGGCTCTCCGTAAGGAACTCAATCTTTACGCTAATATTCGCCCTGTAAAAATCTTTGACAGTCTCAAGCATTTGTCACCACTCAAACCAACGAATTGCTGGTGTAGACTTTGTCGTGGTGCGTGAGTTGACAGGCGGGATTTACTTTGGAGATCATATTCTTGAAGAGCGCAAAGCGCGTGATATCAACGACTATAGCTATGAGGAAGTGGAGAGGATTGTTCGCAAAGCCTTTGAAATTGCAAGAAATCGCAGAAAAATCGTTACTAGTATCGATAAGCAAAATGTGTTGGCGACATCAAAACTCTGGCGAAGAGTAGCTGAGAAGGTCGCACAGGATTTCCCAGATGTGACCTTGGAACACCAGTTAGTGGACTCAGCTGCCATGCTTATGATTACAAATCCTGCTAAGTTTGATGTCATCGTGACAGAAAATCTTTTCGGAGATATCTTATCTGATGAATCAAGTGTTCTATCTGGTACACTTGGAGTCATGCCATCAGCCAGTCATTCTGAAAAAGGTCCAAGTCTCTATGAACCTATTCACGGTTCAGCTCCTGATATTGCTGGTCAAGGCATTGCAAATCCTATCTCCATGATTTTATCAGTGGCCATGATGTTGAGAGATAGTTTTGGTCGTTATGAGGATGCAGAGCGTATTGAGCGTGCTGTTGAAGCAAGTTTGGCGGCTGGTGTTTTAACAAGAGATATAGGGGGACAGGCTTCTACCAGGGAAATGACAGAAGCTATTATTGCAAGGTTATGAAGTTAGACGAAAAAATTACTCTAGTCCTTTTAATTTGGAATGTCATGGTTTTCTTGATTTATGGTATTGACAAATCTAAGGCAAGGAGAAGAGCTTGGCGCATCCCAGAGAAAATCTTACTCATTTTAGCCTTTACTTGTGGTGGTTTTGGTGCCTGGTTAGCAGGAATCACTTTTCACCACAAGACTCGAAAATGGTACTTTAAAACAGTTTGGTTTCTTGGGATGGTGACTACACTAGTAGCCTTATATGTTATTTGGAGGTAATAGATGGCAGGAAAATCGATTTTTGATAAATTATGGGACCGTCATGTCATCACAGGAGAAGAGGGGCAGCCCCAACTCATGTATGTGGATCAGCACTATATTCATGAAGTGACCAGCCCTCAGGCTTTTCAAGGTTTGCGAGATGCAGGGCGCAGATTGAGACGACCAGACTTGACATTTGGAACATTTGACCACAATGTCCCGACGGTCAATATCTACGATATTCGAGATGTGATTTCTAAGGCTCAAATTGATAAGCTGGCTGAAAATGTTGAGGAGTTTGGGATTGAACATGCGGCCCATGGTTCTGAAAAACAAGGAATTGTTCACATGGTTGGTCCAGAAACAGGACGAACCCAACCAGGGAAATTCATCGTCTGTGGAGATAGCCACACAGCAACCCACGGGGCTTTCGGAGCTATCGCCTTTGGGATTGGGACCAGTGAGGTCGAACATGTCTTTGCGACACAGACCCTCTGGCAGGTCAAACCCAAGAAAATGCTGGTGGAATTTACAGGTGTTCCTCAAAAAGGAGTTTATTCCAAGGATTTCATTCTCGCTCTGATTGCCAAGTACGGCGTTGCTTGCGGTGTCGGCTACGTTGTGGAATATCGTGGACAAGCGATTGATGCACTGAGCATGGAAGAGCGAATGACCATCTGCAATATGTCCATCGAGTTTGGATCTAAGATGGGAATCATGAATCCGGATCAAACCACCTATGATTATCTCAAGGGACGGGAGTGTGTTCCAGAGGACTTTGAAGAGGCTGTGGCTGATTGGAAAACAATTGTCAGTGATGAGGATGCTGTTTACGATAAGGTTATCCAGATGGATGTCTCAGACTTGGCTCCCATGGTGACCTGGGGGACCAATCCTGCTATGGGTGTTGACTTTGACAGTAGCTTCCCAGAAATTAAGGACATGAATGATGAGCGAGCCTACAACTACATGGACTTGGAACCAGGTCAAAAGCCAGCGGATATTGAACTAGGCTATATCTTTATCGGTTCTTGTACCAATGCTCGTCTCAGTGACTTGCAACTGGCTGCGCGATTTGTCAAAGGAAAGAAAATAGCTCCTAACTTAACGGCTATCGTGGTTCCAGGCTCTCGTCCTGTCAAACGAGCGGCTGAGAAGTTGGGTTTGGACAAGGTCTTTCTAGATGCTGGTTTTGAGTGGAGAGACCCAGGTTGCTCTATGTGCCTAGGGATGAATCCTGATAAGGTTCCAGATGGCGTTCACTGCGCCTCAACAAGCAACCGCAACTTTGAAGACAGACAGGGGTTTGGTGCTAAGACCCACCTCTGCAGTCCAGCCATGGCAGCAGCAGCAGCTATTGCAGGGCGCTTTGTAGATGTTCGGCAAATGCCAGAGACCCAGTAAGGAGAGGATATGGAGAAATTCACAGTTTATACAGGAACGACCGTTCCTCTTATGAATGATAACATCGACACCGACCAAATCCTACCCAAGCAGTTTCTCAAGTTAATTGATAAAAAAGGCTTTGGTAAGTACCTTATGTATGCTTGGAGATATTTGGACGATAAGTATACTGAGGATCCAGACTTTGTCTTTAATAGACCTGAATATCGCAAAGCCAGTATTCTCATTTCAGGGGATAACTTCGGCGCAGGGTCTTCGAGGGAACACGCTGCTTGGGCTCTAGCGGACTATGGTTTTAAGGTCGTGATTGCGGGGTCTTTCGGTGATATTCATTACAATAATGAACTCAATAATGGTATGTTGCCTATTGTTCAGCCCAGAGAGGTTAGAGAGAAACTAGCTCAGCTACAACCAAGTGACCAGGTAACTGTGGACTTGGAACAACAAAAAATCATCTCACCAGTTGGAGAATTCACGTTTGAAATTGATAGCGAATGGAAACACAAACTCTTAAATGGTTTGGATGATATTGGTATTACCTTGCAGTATGAAGATTTGATTGCTGCTTATGAAAAACAACGACCAGCCTACTGGCAGGATTAGAAGAAAAATAGAAAAGGAAATAGAACTATGACAAAACACATTCAATGGAAGGGAACACTTTCACAAGAAGGATATGACATTTTAAAAGGTGAGGGCGGATGTATCGTTTGCCCTACTAAAGTTGGTTACATCATCATGACTAGCGATAAGGCTGGTCTTGAACGTAAGTTTGAAGCTAAAGAACGTAACCGTAACAAACCAGGTGTTGTTCTCTGCGGTAGCATGGACGAGCTTCGCGCCTTAGCACAACTTAACCCAGAAATTGAAGCCTTCTACCAAAAACATTGGGATGAAGATATTCTTCTTGGTTGTATCCTTCCTTGGAAACCAGAAGCCTTTGAAAAACTCAAAGCATACGGTGATGGCCGTGAAGAACTGATGACTGACGTTCGTGGTACTAGCTGTTTCGTTATCAAGTTTGGGAAAGCTGGTGAACAATTGGCTGACAAACTTTGGGAAGAAGGCAAGATGGTTTATGCCTCATCAGCTAACCCATCTGGAAAAGGAAACCGTGGTAAGGTAGAAGGTATCGGAGAACGCATCGAAGGGGCAGTTGACCTTGTTATCGAGGCGGACGACTATGTGGCATCTATCCAGCCTGACAAAACGATTGAAACTCGCTACGAGCAAGGTGTGATGGTCTCTATGGTCGATAAAGACGGCAAACTCATCCCAGAACAAGGAGGAGCACGCTCAACTTCACCAGCTCCAGTTGTAATCCGCAAAGGGCTTGACATTGATAAGATTATGATGCACTTGTCAGATATCTTTAACTCATGGGACTACCGTCAGGGCGAGTATTATTAGGATAAAAAAGAAGTCTAGTGTTAAGAGGGAATACTCCACTCTACACTAGGCTTTTTCTTTAGAAATTCTTTTCTTTTTCTATAGGATATGATATGCTAGAGATGAGCTATATATTAATAGAACTTACTTGTGAAAGTAAATTAAAGGAGTATTCAAATGAACAGTAAACAAAATAATTACTTTTTTGTTGGTACAAGATTTGGTGATGATGATTATCTTGAATATTTCAGGAAAGAAGGAAAGTGGGAATTAGGATGGCATAACAACGAGGAAAATAAACAGTATCAAAAAATGTTAAAGTTGTTTAATAAAATTAAACCAGGTGACGTTTTATTTGCTAAATCCACATATGTCAAAAAGAAGAATTTACCTTTTGTAAAGAAAGATGATTTAAAGGTTTCTGTGATGAAAATTCGTGGAATGGCGACTGTTAAAGAGGTTTTAGATGATGGGCATACCATTATTGTTGATTGGAAAAAAGAGTATATAGAGAGGGAGTGGTTTTTCTTTACGGGGCAAGAAACAATATGGTTTCCATCAGATATTAAGTATCGAACTAAAGAGACTAACCAGTTAATAAAATTTGCTGCAAGTGATGAAATCATAATTCAAGACTATGACTATTTTTTGAATCATCCTAATTGGAAAAAGTATAAAAAATTAGAAAGTGAAACTATGTTAAGGAATGATTTTTTATTTAATTATAGTGGTATATTAAGAAAATCCAAAAACCTCATCCTCCGTGGTGCACTTGGGGACGGGAAAAACTTATCTTGCTAAAGAAATTGCTAAAGAGTTAACGGAAGGTCATGAGGAGCAAATCGGCTTTGTACAGTTTCATCCATCTTATGATTATACGGATTTTGTAGAAGGTTTAAGACCAGTATCAAATGGGGATGGAGCTATTGAGTTTAGGCTACAGGACGGTATTTTTAAAGATTTTTGTCAGAAAGCAAAAGAAACCCAATTGATTGGAGGACAAGATAATTTTGATGAGGCTTGGGATTCTTACTTAGAATATATAAATGTTGCTGAAGAAAAAGAATATATAACAAAAACATCTTACTTATCTGTTAATAGTAGACAAAATTTGTCAGTAAATTATGATAGTGGTGTTCCAGGATGGTCACTACCTAGCAAATATGTTTACGAGTTGTATAAAGATAAAAATTATAATAAGCAAGAATACTACAAAAGTGGTGGAAAAACTGTCCTAGAAACATTGAGAAAGAGATTTGGTTTGAAAGACTATGTTTCCCCAATAGAAATTGATACTGATAAGAAATTCGTCTTCATCATCGATGAAATCAATCGTGGGGAGATTTCTAAGATTTTTGGCGAACTCTTTTTCTCTATCGACCCTGACTATCGTGGTGAAAAAGGAAGTGTTTCTACCCAATATGCAAATCTACACGAAACTGATGAAAAGTTCTATATCCCCGAAAATGTTTACATCATCGGAACTATGAATGATATTGATCGTTCAGTGGATACCTTTGATTTTGCTATGCGTCGTCGTTTTCGTTTTGTTGAAGTTACTGCCGAGGGTCAAGTTGGCATGTTGGATAAAGAGCTGAATATCCATGCAGAAGAAGCAAAAATTCGTCTAAGAAACTTGAACGCTGCTATCGAAAATGTTCAGGAATTAAACAGTCATTATCATATTGGACCAAGTTATTTTCTTAAGTTGAAGGATGTAGATTTTGACTATGAATTACTCTGGTCTGATTATATTAAGCCTCTCCTAGAAGACTACTTGCGAGGTTCTTATGATGAGGTTGAAACTTTGGAAACTTTGAAAAAAGCATTTGAACTGACAAATAATGAGCAAAAAGATCAGGCAGTAGCTGATGACAATGAAGGCGATGAAAACGATGATGCGGATTACTGATAATCAACACAAGATTATTAAAGAAAAATTTGTTGAAGAATATCCTAAACTAAGCAATCTTCTTTTAGACAGAACCTTGGAAAGTCTATCCCAAGATGAACGTATTTTCATTTTTCCAAATGATTTGACTCATACTCCTGATTTGGATAAGGACCAAAAGATTTTTGAAACAGTCAATCAGAAAATCAAGACAGGGAACGTGATTGGTTTTCTTGGATATGGTCAGGAAAGATTAACGATTTCCTCACGATTTTCTGATGAGAGTAATGACCATTTTTTGCATTATCTCTTAAACAAGGTTCTTCATATCAATCTCACTAGTTTAGATGTTGCTTTGTCTCGTGAAGAGAGGCTTTATCAACTTTTGATGTATCTCTTCCCCAAGTATCTACAAGCTGCTATTCGAAAAGGTCTTTATAAGGAATACCAGAGATTTTCTCATAACGACAGTCATGTTAAGGGAGTGATTGATGTAAGAAACCATCTCAAGAAAAATCTTCCTTTCACGGGAAATATTGCCTACACAACGAGAGAGTTCACCTATGATAATCCCCTCATGCAGTTGGTCCGTCACACTATTGAATACATTAAGAATCAGAAAAGCATTGGTCAAGGGGTACTAGATAATCTCTCAACTAGTCGTGAAAACGTATCTGAAATCGTGCGTGTAACGCCCTCTTATAAACTAGCTGATCGTGCTAAGATTACTCGGAGAAATCAATCTAAACCTATACGTCATGCATACTTTCACGAGTACAGAAACTTACAAGAACTTTGTCTGATGATCCTAAACCAAGAAAAGCACGGTTTAGGGTATCAAGATCAAAAAATCTATGGTATTCTCTTTGATGTTGCCTGGCTTTGGGAAGAGTATGTTTACACCTTGTTGCCAAAAGGTTTTGTACATCCCAGAAATAAGGATAAGACGGATGGAATTTCAGTATTTTCTGTTGGGAAACGAAAAGTATATCCAGATTTTTATGACAGAGAACGAAAGATTGTTCTAGATGCAAAATATAAAAAACTGGAATTGACTGAAAAAGGAATCAACCGTGAGGACTTATTCCAGCTGATTTCCTATTCTTATATTTTAAAAGCTGAGAAGGCTGGACTTGTTTTTCCGAGCAAGGACAAGGTTATTGATAATGAGATGGGAAACCTAGCAGGTTATGGAGCTCAATTGAAGAAGTGGTCTATTCGAATCCCTCAGAATGCCTCATTCTATAGTGCATTTTGTAAAATGATGGAAAATTCAGAAGAAAATTTTAAAGCGATTATTGATGAAGAAGTGGGGAGAAAATAATTTCCCCTCTTTCTTTTATTTTTAACACAAGCAAAACCCGAACAATATATTTTAATTCATAAAATAATTTGACAAAAACTGTACTTTAGTTTATAATAAATTAAGGAAACGTCGGAAAAGGCGTAGTGATGCGAGAGCATAGGTAGGTCATTACAAAAGAAACGAGACATCGATATGTTAAATGAATTTCCAATTTTTGATTACGAAGATATTCAATTGATTCCAAATAAATGTGTCATTAAAAGCCGTGCAGAAGCGGATACAAGTGTCACTTTAGGAAATCACACCTTTAAACTACCTGTTGTGCCAGCTAATATGCAGACGATTTTGGATGAAAATGTAGCAGAGCAACTGGCAAAAGGTGGTTACTTCTACATTATGCACCGTTTTGATGAAGCAGGACGTATTCCTTTTATTAAGCGTATGCATGAGCAAGGGCTCATTGCTTCTATCTCTGTCGGCGTTAAGGACTATGAGTATGATTTTGTTAGCCAGCTCAAGGCTGATGCTCCAGAATATATCACGATTGACATCGCTCATGGTCATGCTGATAGCGTGATTTCTATGATTCAACACATCAAGAAAGAATTGCCAGATACTTTTGTTATTGCTGGAAATGTGGGAACACCAGAAGCTGTGCGTGAATTGGAAAATGCTGGTGCGGATGCTACTAAGATCGGAATTGGACCTGGTAAGGTTTGTATCACCAAGGTCAAGACTGGTTTTGGTACAGGTGGTTGGCAGTTGGCTGCTCTCCGTTGGTGTGCTAAGGCTGCACGTAAACCGATTATCGCTGATGGAGGGATTCGCACTCACGGTGATATTGCCAAGTCTATCCGTTTCGGTGCTAGCATGGTCATGATTGGTTCCCTCTTTGCAGGACACATCGAAAGTCCAGGGAAAACAATTGAAGTTGATGGTGAACAGTTCAAAGAATATTACGGTTCAGCTTCACAATATCAAAAGGGTGCTTATAAGAACGTGGAGGGCAAACGCATCTTGCTTCCTGCCAAAGGTCATCTGCAAGACACTTTAACTGAGATGGAACAAGACCTTCAAAGTGCTATTTCTTATGCAGGTGGACGTCAGGTTGCTGACCTTAAACACGTTGATTATGTGATCGTGAAAAACTCTATTTGGAATGGGGATGCTTCCCACTAAGACGGGCTATTTGGCCAGAAAAAAACTTGTTATTAGAGCAAATTTCTGTTATAATAAAACAAGTTTCCACCCTTAGTGTAATGGATATCACGTAAGATTAGGTTCTTGAGATGGGGGTTCGATTCCCTCAGGGTGGATATAAACATCCTAAAAAGCCTTTAATAGGGCTTTTTTTATCTTGCCCCCAATTTGCCTCTAAAACTGAAAACTTCATTCTAAAGAATGCCCAAATGCTCTCCAGTCCCGTTTTAGAGTGACTCAGGAGGCTTTTTTTGATATAATAAAAAGGACTGTTATCAGTTAGAAAGAGGTTGGTATGAAAGAATTACAAACTGTACTTAAAAACCATTTTGCAATCGAATTTGCAGACAAAAAGTTACTGGAGACTGCCTTTACTCATACGAGTTATGCCAATGAGCACCGCCTCTTAAAAATTTCACACAATGAGCGCTTGGAATTTTTAGGAGACGCTGTTCTACAGTTATTGATTTCAGAATATCTGTATAAAAAATATCCTAAAAAACCTGAGGGTGATTTGTCCAAACTCCGTGCCATGATTGTCCGCGAGGAGAGTTTGGCTGGTTTTGCGCGTGATTGCCAGTTTGATCAGTTTATCAAGCTGGGTAAGGGGGAAGAAAAGTCTGGTGGACGCAATCGTGACACCATTCTTGGCGATGCCTTTGAAGCCTTTCTTGGTGCCCTCCTTTTGGACAAGGATGTGGCCAAGGTCAAGGAATTTATCTATCAAGTCATGATTCCAAAAGTAGAAGCTGGCGAATTTGAGATGATTACAGATTACAAAACCCATCTCCAAGAGTTACTTCAGGTCAATGGCGATGTGGCTATTCGTTATCAGGTCATTTCTGAAACGGGTCCTGCCCACGATAAGGTCTTTGATGTAGAAGTTCTTGTTGAAGGTAAGAGCATCGGTCAAGGTCAAGGTCGTTCTAAAAAATTAGCAGAGCAGGAAGCTGCTAAAAATGCCGTTGAGAAAGGGCTGGATTCATGTATTTAAAGGAAATCGAAATTCAGGGATTCAAGTCTTTTGCTGATAAGACTAAGGTCGTTTTTGACCAAGGTGTGACGGCAGTTGTTGGACCCAATGGATCAGGAAAGTCCAATATTACAGAAAGTCTTCGTTGGGCCTTGGGGAGTCTAGTGTCAAGAGTCTCCGTGGGGGCAAGATGCCGGATGTCATCTTTGCTGGAACAGAAAGTCGCAAATCGCTCAATTATGCTTTTGTAGTTGTGACTCTGGATAATCATGACGGATTTATCAAGGATGCAGGTCAAGAAATCAGGGTAGAACGCCATATCTATCATAGTGGTGATAGCGAATACAAGATTGACGGCAAGAAAGTGCGTCTTCGTGATATTCATGATCTTTTCTTGGATACAGGTTTGGACGAGATTCCTTCTCTATCATTTCCCAAGGGAAGGTTGAGGAGATTTTCAACTCTAAGCCTGAAGAACGCAGAGCTATTTTTGAAGAAGCTGCAGGAGTTTTGAAATACAAGACTCGTCGAAAAGAAACTGAGAGTAAACTGCAGCAAACTCAGGATAATTTAGACCGCCTTGAAGACATTATCTACGAGTTGGATAATCAAATCAAGCCTCTTGAGAAGCAAGCTGAGAATGCCCGTAAGTTTTTAGACTTGGAAGGTCAACGCAAGGCTATTTATTTAGATGTTTTGGTTGCTCAAATCAAGGAAAATAAGGTTGAACTAGAGTCGACAGAAGAAGAGTTGGCTCAGGTTCAGGAACTCTTGACTAGTTATTACCAAAAGCGTGAAAAATTAGAAGAAGAAAATCAGAATCTCAAGAAGCAACGCCAAGATTTACAGGCTGAAATGGCCAAAGACCAAGGCAGTTTGATGGATTTGACCAGTCTGATTAGTGATTTAGAGAGAAAATTAGCCCTATCGAAATTAGAATCTGAGC
The DNA here is from genome assembly GCF_948472335.1 of Streptococcus bouchesdurhonensis. The sequence continues at coordinate 89,771 of NZ_CAOKTW010000010.1, forward strand.
AAGTAGCCCTGAATCAACAGGAAGCACAAGCTCGTTTGGCTGCTTTGGAGGATAAGAAAAATTCACTCAGCCAAGAAAAATCGAATAAAGAAAGTTCTTTAGCTCTCTTAGAAGAAAATTTAGTCCAAAATAATCAAAAACTCAATCGATTAGAAGCTGAATTGCTGGCTTTTTCAGATGATCCTGATCAGATGATTGAGCTCTTACGCGAACGCTTTGTGGCGCTTTTACAGGAAGAAGCGGATGTCTCAAACCAACTGACCCGTATCGAGAATGAGTTGGAAAATAGTCGTCAGCTTTCTCAAAAACAAGCAGATCAACTAGAAAAGCTGAAAGAGCAACTAGCTACAGCTAAAGAGAAGGCTAGTCAGCAAAAGGCGGAGCTTGAAACTGCTAAGGAGCAGGTTCAGAAATTATTGGCCGACTACCAAGTATGTGCCAAGGAGCAAGAGGAACAGAAAGCTTCCTATCAAACTCAACAAAGTCAACTCTTTGACCGTCTGGACAGTCTTAAAAACAAGCAGGCCAGAGCTCAGAGTTTGGAAAATATCCTGAGAAATCATAGTAACTTTTATGCAGGTGTTAAGAGTATTCTCCAAGAAAAAGACTGTCTTGGTGGGATTATTGGGGCAGTCAGTGAGCACCTGACCTTTGATGTGCATTATCAAACTGCCCTAGAGATTGCGCTTGGAGCCAGCAGTCAGCATATCATCGTAGAAGATGAACATGCGGCAACCAAGGCGATTGATTTCCTCAAACGTAACAGAGCTAGGTCGTGCAACCTTTCTTCCTTTGACAACAATCAAGGCTCGTACGATTTCAAGTCAGAATCAAGATGCTATTGCTGCAAGTTCAGGATTTCTGGGCATGGCAGATGAGTTGGTGACATTCGATACTAGACTGGAAGCCATTTTCAAGAACTTGCTAGCTACGACGGCTATCTTTGATACCGTAGAACATGCTCGTGCAGCTGCTAGCCAGGTTCGTTATCAGGTTCGTATGGTGACTTTGGATGGCACAGAGTTGCGCACAGGTGGTTCTTACGCAGGTGGAGCCAATCGCCAGAATAACAGCATTTTCATCAAGCCAGAACTGGAGCAATTACAAAAAGAAATTGCTGAAGAAGAAGTAAGCTTACGTTCAGAAGAAGCGAGTTTGAAGAACTTGCAAGACGAGATGGCTAGATTGACCGAATCATTAGAAGCCATCAAATCTCAGGGTGAGCAGGCTCGTATTCAGGAGCAGGGCTTGTCCCTCGCTTATCAGCAGACCAGTCAGCAAGTCGAAGAATTAGAAACTCTTTGGAAACTCCAAGAAGAGGAATTAGATCGTCTTTCTGAGGGAGATTGGCAAGCAGATAAGGAAAAATGCCAAGCACGCCTTGCTACTATTTCCAGTGACAAGCAAAATCTAGAAGCTGAGATTGAAGAGATTAAGTCTAACAAAAATGCCATCCAAGAACGTTATCAGAACTTGCAAGAACAGGTAGCGCAAGCTCGCTTGCTTAAGACAGAACTGCAAGGGCAAAAACGTTATGAAGTTGCTGATATTGAACGTTTAGGCAAAGAATTGGACAATTTAGATATAGAACAAGAGGAAATCCAGCGTCTTCTTCAAGAAAAGGTTGACAATCTTGAGAAAGTTGATACGAATTTGCTCAGTCAACAGGTAGAAGAAGCCAAAACTCAGAAAACAAACCTCCAACAAGGTTTGATTCGCAAGCAGTTTGAGTTGGATGATATTGAAGGCCAGCTGGATGATATTGCTAGTCATTTGGATCAGGCTCGCCAACAGAATGAGGAATGGATTCGCAAGCAAACACGTGCTGAAGCTAAGAAAGAAAAGGTCAGCGAGCGCTTACGCCATTTACAAAGCCAATTAACAGACCAGTACCAGATTAGCTATACTGAAGCACTAGAAAAGGCACATGAATTGGAAAATCTTAATCTGGCAGAGCAAAAGGTTAAGGATTTGGAGAAGGCTATTCGCTCACTGGGTCCTGTCAATATAGAAGCTATTGACCAGTACGAAGAAGTTCACAGCCGTCTGGATTTCCTCAATAGCCAGAGAGATGATATTTTGTCAGCGAAAAACCTGCTCCTTGAGACCATTACAGAGATGAATGATGAGGTTAAGGAACGCTTTAAATCAACTTTTGAAGCCATTCGTGAGTCCTTTAAAGTGACCTTCAAACAGATGTTTGGCGGAGGTCAGGCAGACTTGATATTGACTGAGGGCGACCTTTTAACAGCTGGTGTGGAGATTTCTGTTCAACCTCCAGGTAAGAAAATCCAGTCGCTTAACCTCATGAGTGGTGGTGAAAAAGCCCTGTCAGCTCTAGCTTTGCTTTTCTCTATCATTCGAGTTAAGACTATCCCATTTGTCATCTTGGATGAGGTGGAAGCTGCGCTGGATGAAGCTAATGTTAAACGTTTTGGGGATTACCTCAATCGATTTGACAAGGACAGCCAGTTCATCGTCGTAACCCACCGTAAAGGAACCATGGCAGCGGCTGATTCCATCTATGGAGTGACCATGCAAGAGTCAGGTGTCTCAAAAATTGTTTCGGTTAAGTTAAAAGATTTAGAAAGTATTGAAGGATGACAATTAAACTAGTAGCAACAGAAATCGGAATAAGTAAATTGATACAATAGCATATAAAGAAAGCCTTGAAATTTAGCTGATTTCAGGGCTTTTTAACTGTCTATTGTTATCAGGGTAAAATCATTAGAGATGTTGTGAGTTTATGGAGACACCCTTGATTTGTAAAATGTTAAATAGTAGAGAATCATTTCATCTATTCTTTGTTTACCAGTTTATCGAAATGGCTAGTATAGTGTAATTTTAACTTGTCTTCTCCTAAAATATCAAGGACTTGTATGGCCTGTTTCATTTTTTCAATTCCGCTATCTAAATGACGCTTAAATTCAAAGTAACCAGTTGCATAGAGAAAAACTGTCTGTTCATAAAAGTTTAATTCATTATCTAATAATGCTTTTATTTCGGTGATTAGACAAGTACAGTTTGAAAATTCTTCCTTATCTACGCTAAGAATTAGACAATTGATGGCCAATTGAGTGACAATTCGCTTATTTGTTTTATTCAACGAAGAGTAGATGTAATTGTTCAACATTTCCTTTGTTAATAGGAAGTAGGAGTTGTAGTTTATTGTTCGTACACAGTTACCTAATAAAGTGATTTCATAGTAACCCCATTTTTCAACTTTAAAGAGATAATCTGTCAATTGAAGTAATTCTTTATTTGATGGAATAATGCTGGAATCCATTGTATGTAGAATGGATTTTATCATTGTTTTCTCGAAAGAATTTAAAGTGTAATGTGATGAGTCAGAAAGTAGAGCAGCTATATTTTTGATGTTATGTGATGAATATTGCTTACGAATATATTGAACCAAATTAGCGAATAATTCAGCATTAGTATAATCTTCATTATGTAAAATAAGAAACTCATCTAAAGTAATGTGTAATTTGTCTAAAATATTGATAAGTCGAATACAAGATATCTCTGATTCCCCACGTTCGAATCTAGATATTTGAGATTTTGAAAGGTGTTCATCTGCTACAGAGCATAGACTAATTTGTTTTCCTTTACGAACTTTTCTAAGTGTGATGCCAAGTTTTGATTTCATAATTTCCCATTTTCCCAACAAAAATTAAATCCGTTTTTATTTATTGTACAATAAATAAAAACGGAAAGGAAGTCCGAGTATGAAGAAAATTTCAAAATTTTTGCCGATTTTGGTTTTGGTGATGGATATTATCATAATTTTTGGTTAGTAAAAGATGAATTAGAAGGAATGTGGTATGATCAGCAATAAAATTTCATCAGAGTTAAAATATTATCTATATATCATTTTTACAAATTTACGATTTACTAGAATAGTAAATATTATCTTTATTGTCCAGTTTTTGGGATTATCTTTAGTACAATTTGCATTTTTTCAATCTATTTTTCTATTTTCTCAATTAGTTTCAGAGATTCCCTGCGGAATTTTAGGAGATAGATTTAGTAAGAAGAAAATCGTTCTATTGGGACTAGTTCTGTTATCAATTACTCCATTATTAACTCTTTCATCAATCTTGCTAATGAAGGACTATGTTTACTATGTTATTCTAGGGGCATTTGTTTTAGAAGGAGTAGGAAATGCTTTATTAAGTGGAGCTGATGATGCCTTGTTTTTTGAATCTCTAAGAAGTGAAGGCAAGGAGGAGAGTTATGGGAAAATAAGAGGAAAGTTACAATTAATCAGTGCTCTGACTTTGGGGATTGCTACATTTATAGGAGGTGGTTTGTATAGCATTACAATATTTACCATATTTTATTCAGTCTTTTACACTTATAGGTTCAATGATAATCATCATATCTATTCCAGATAATCAGAAAAACGCTATAGAAGATCTTAATCAAAATGGTGTTCCGAAATTTAAAGAATTATTTTCAGTTTTTCATAGGTTGCTAGAATCTACTAAAATTCTTTTCATGTTCGCTTTTACTACGGTTATTGTCTCAGCAATTAACGTAATGTTTGCTTTATTACCAGATTATTTTTCTAAAATAGGATTTTCTACATCTATTAATGGAGCTATGTTTATGATTTATAGTATCATTGGTGGCATAGTAGCAACTCAAGCTTATAAAATATCAAAAATAAGAGTTTCTAAATTAATTATGCTGCTATCATTGATACTAATGATTTCCATTATTTTTCAAATTTTGCCTTTCAATGCCACATTTATATTTAGTCTTCTACTGTTGTACATTATCATAGATATTCTTGATCCTATTATCATGGAGATGTTACATCTTTGGGTTGATGACAATTCAAGAGCAACAGTTATATCAGGACTATCCTTTTCAATTAGTCTTGTTACAATGTTGGTAAATCCGATAATTGGTGTAGGAATTCAAATATTTAATATGAGAATAACTATCTTATTGATTTCTAGTTTTATGATTGTAATAATATTAATCTCGTATATGTTAATAGAAAAAACTAAAAGGAGTAAAAAACATGAAAACAGAGAATAAGGCTTATTTAGGTGATTCCAGAGCTATGGAAGATGTCGAAAATGATTCTGTTGATTTAATAATCACTTCTCCACCATATTTTAATTTAGTTGATTATCAACACGATAATTAGATTGGGTTAATAGAAACATATAAAGGCTATATTTAGAGTCTAAATAGTGTTTGGGAAAGATGTAGTAAAATATTAAAAGAAACAGGAACAATTTGCATCAATATTTGCAGTTCTGTAGAAATTAGCAGAAAAAATCAAAATATGTATTACGATATCAAACATGAAATTGAAAAATTCTTTGCGGAGCATAATTTCTATATTGAAGGGACAATAATATGTAATTTGAATAATACTTCATATATCAAAAATCAAGTTGAAAAATATCCTTCAAGTTATTCGAATAATGAGTCTTTGATTCTAAATAACTATGAATACATATTGATTTTTAAGAAAAAGTCAGAATTTATAGTGTGGGATAGAAACATTGAGGGAACTAAATTTATTGACTGCATTTGGAATATACCTTGGGATTATTCTACAAGACCACCAGCTTTTTCAGAACAAATTGTCAATCAACTTATTGATATTTATTCTCTGGAAGGTGATGTTGTGTTGGATCCGTTTATGAGGCAAGCAACTACATCTTTGTGTGCTTTTAAGAAAAACAGAAAGTTCATTACTTATGAATTAAATCCAACCACTTATAAATTCTGAAGAAACCTTTAAGACAATTTTGAAAGACGAGCATCTCTTCCTTGTTATTGGACGATAAACAAGTGGAACTTACTCTGACTTGGAATTCACTTGTTTTTTCGATTTTTATCAGATTAATTTCAACTTTTATTGGCGGTGGAAGTTAGTTTGGGAATTTAGAAAAAATCCAGTTATACTAAAGGGTTAAGTAATATTGGATAAAAATTAAGTGATAAAGTCGGGAGTTTATCAAGCGTCTAATCTCAAATGGATTAGGCGCTATTTGCTTTTTCTATGGTATAATCCCATCTTTGACAGTTTTTCGAAATCAAAGAGCCCCTAAATACTGATATGACAGCTTTTCGGAGCTCTTTTTCTCTTTTTAAAAAATGCGTACTTTTTATCTAGATTTGGTTTTCTTAAAAATTTTTTTCATATTTTTTTCGCTTATAATCTCAAAATCAGTTTGGAAACCAAATGCTTGGTGGAGTTGATCCGTGATAGTTGTTCTGGTGTAAGTTGGAAGATATCCTGCTCCATAAAGATGTTTGAACTTGTAATTGCGTAAGGTTTGGATGAGTTCTGAACAGGTGACTGTTTCTCCTAGTTGTTTTTCCAAGAGACGATAAATCATTAGTGCTAGGAAACAAATAGTGAAATGTGCTTGAATCCTATCTGAACGGCTGAGATAAACGGGTCTGGCTCGTAGTTCCTGCTTCATGATACGAAAACTCTCTTCAATTTCCCACCGCCTTTGATTGATGACTACAATTGTCTGGATATCTTCATCTAGATTAGTGGCTACGGCGTAGAGACCATCATATTGAGCCTCTTCTTGAATACGTTCCTCATCAAGAGTTAGAATCCTTTTCTCGGCGATTTCCCCTTCTTTGGTAGTACTTGTTTCTTTCAGAAATCTCTTAAAATCGGTTTGTCTCTTCTTGGTAGCTTGGCTGGGCTTGCCCAGTAACTTACTAGCCCGTTCAATCTGTCTCTCTCGTATCGTTCGATGATAGTCTTGATATTTAGTAGAAAAGGTCACAATCAAGCGTTGATTTGGTAAATCTTCATCATAAAAAGGAGATTCTTTAAAGAAGAGCTGTTTTTTTAATTCCTCTCTGTGCTCTAGCTCATCCAGATTGTAAAAGATAGGATTCTTATCCCCAACCATTCGCCAACCACTTTTATCCAAAGCCCAGTCTCTGTATTCTTTCTTTAACTTCTTGATAGATTGAGTTGTGACATAGGAACGTTCCCCAAAAGAATTGTACATCTTATTGGCTTTTGATGAGAGTCCAGCATCTGTACAGACTACAAATTTTGAAGCCTTGTACTCCTTGACAATCTTTCTTTCTAATGGTTTAAGAGTAGTTTGTTCATTTGTATTTCCAGGGTGGATACAGAAAGCTAGGGGAATTCCTTGTTTGTCCATAAAGAGTCCCATCTCCACAATTGGATTTGGGCGATGTTCTTTAGATGGACCGTATTGTCTCAGAAGTCCTTCCTCATCTTCAGCTTCAATTTCAAAATAGAAGTTAGTACAGTCATAGTAGAGAACTTCTGTCTGTCGTTGGGTCATCTTTTTTGAAGTTTGATAGGTTTGTTCTTGTATAACTCTGTTTCATTAGAAATAACTTCAAGAGCCCGATAAAAATGTTGGAGTTCAAATTCTTTAGGTTCGAGTAATGTTTTTGAAAATTCTAGGGTGGATCGTTTTGAAGCAGGAGCTAGAATCCGTCCATAAATCAATCGAGATAGGATATCATCTAGAGAGAAATTAAAACGATGTCGTTTTTGGATTTCTTTGTTAATTCTAGGCAAATCTAGTTGATGATAGAGGTCTTGTAGGAAGAGATAGCCTCCATGATATTCGTTCAATTGATTTTGTTTTAACTGTTTGTTCTGACTAAAGGTAATGAGGAAATCTTTATTTTCTTCTTTTTCTTTCTCAGTTAATTCCTTGGCACGTAAACGAGCCCACTCAAGAGGTTCCATATCAGGATGTTCTTTTAAGAGTGTGTTATGATTGCCTAAGTTTTCTACGATAGTAGAAGTCCGTTTATTTCCAACCTTGATGTCTTTAATAATAGCGTAGTTGATAGTGTTTTTTGACTTTATTGTTTCACTCTCATCTTTTTATACCTCGCTCTATTATAACAAAGTACGGAAAAGTACGCAAATAAAAAACGGTGAAATTTGACAAGAAAATCCCCTTATATCAACCTTTATGAGGAGTTTTTCACTTCACAACTGTCAAAGTCCTTAAGCGCTATTTGCTTTTTCTATGGTATAATAGAAGGTGGATTTATTAATTGGAGTATGAAGAATTTATGATTAAACTAGTAGCAACGGATATGGACGGAACCTTCCTAGATGAGAATGGACGCTTTGATATGGACCGCCTCAAGTCTCTCTTGGTTTCTTACAAGGAAAAAGGGATTTACTTTGCGGTGGCTTCGGGGCGCGGATTTTTATCTCTAGAAAAATTATTTGCTGATGTTCGTGATGACATTATTTTCATCGCGGAAAATGGCAGTTTAGTAGAGTATCAAGGTCAGGACTTGTATGAAGCGACTATGTCTCGTGAGTTTTATCTGGCAACTTTTGAAAAGCTGAAAACGTCACCTTATGTAGATATCAATAAATTGCTCTTGACGGGTAAGAAGGGTTCTTATGTGCTAGATACGGTTGATGCAACCTATTTGAAAGAGAGCCAGCACTATAATGAAAATATCCAAAAAGTAGCGAGTTTGGAAGCTATCACAGATGATATTTTCAAATTTACAACCAACTTCACAGAAGAAACGCTAGAAGCTGGGGAAACTTGGGTCAATGAAAATGTCCCTGGTGTTAAGGCCATGACAACTGGCTTTGAATCCATTGATATTGTTCTGGATTATGTCGATAAGGGTGTGGCTATTGTTGAATTAGCTAAAAAACTTGGTATCACAATGGATCAGGTTATGGCTTTTGGAGACAATCTAAATGATTTGCATATGATGCAGGTTGTGGGACATCCTGTGGCTCCTGAAAATGCACGACCAGAAATTTTAGAATTAGCAGAGACTGTGATTGGTCACCATAAAGACCAGTCGGTTATAGCTTATATGGAGGGCTTATAATGGCAGATATAAAATTGATTGCATTGGACTTGGATGGGACCTTGCTGACTACTGATAAAAGGTTGACGGATCGCACCAAGGCAACCTTGAAAGCTGCGCGTGATCGTGGTATTAAGGTTGTATTGACAACTGGTCGTCCCTTAAAAGCCATGGATTTCTTTCTCCATGAGCTAGGGACTGACGGCCAAGAAGATGAGTATACGATTACTTTTAATGGTGGTTTGGTTCAGAAAAATACAGGAGAAATCCTTGATAAAACAGTCTTTTCATATGATGATGTGGCACGCTTGTATGAGGAAACAGAGAAATTATCACTGCCTCTTGATGCTATCTCAGAAGGAACTGTTTATCAAATCCAATCCGACCAAGAAAGTCTTTATGCCAAATTTAATCCAGCTTTGACTTTTGTTCCAGTGGACTTTGAAGACTTGTCTAGTCAAATGACCTACAATAAATGCGTGACTGCCTTTGCTCAAGAACCCTTGGATGCAGCCATTCAAAAGATTTCTCCAGAATTGTTTGACCAATATGAAATCTTTAAATCACGTGAAATGTTGCTAGAATGGTCACCAAAGAATGTTCATAAAGCAACAGGTTTGGCAAAACTAATCAGCCATCTAGGAATCGACCAAAGCCAAGTTATGGCCTGTGGTGATGAAGCCAATGACCTTTCTATGATTGAATGGGCAGGGCTTGGTGTTGCCATGCAAAACGCTGTTCCTGAAGTAAAGGCAGTCGCAAATGTAGTGACGCCAATGACCAACGATGAAGAGGCTGTCGCCTGGGCTATCGAAGAATATGTGCTAAAGGAGAACTAAGATATGGGATTATTTGACCGTCTATTCGGAAAAAAGAAGAACCTAAAATCGAAGAAGTTGTAAAAGAAGCTCTGGAAAATCTTGATTTGTCTGAAGATGTTGAGCATGCCTTAACAGAAGCTGAGGAAGTTTCTCAGGAAGAAGCAGAGGTGGAAATTGTTGAACAAGCTGTGTTCCAAGAAGAGGAAATCCAAGACACAGTTGAAGAACGTCTGGATTCAGAGCTAGCTGTAGAGGTTCATCAAGAAGAAATAGAAGAATTGCCAAACTCAGAAGAAGTCTCAGAGGAAGAGAACACTGAGCGCGAAGGAACTGAAGAAGAAAATAGCTTTGAAGCGCTTGAAGCACAAACGCCTCAGGTAGAAGAAACTGTTCAGGAAAAATATGACCGCAGTCTCAAGAAAACTCGTACGGGCTTCGGTGCTCGCTTGAACGCCTTCTTTGCTAATTTCCGATCTGTTGACGAAGAATTTTTCGAGGAACTGGAAGAACTGCTGATCATGAGTGACGTTGGTGTCCAAGTCGCTTCTAACTTAACAGAGGAGCTTCGTTACGAAGCCAAGCTTGAAAACGCCAAGAAACCTGATGCACTTCGTCGTGTCATCATTGAGAAATTAGTTGAGCTTTATGAAAAGGATGGTAACTACGATGAAAGCATCCACTTCCAAGATGGCTTGACAGTCATGCTCTTTGTTGGTGTTAATGGTGTTGGGAAAACAACTTCTATTGGGAAACTAGCCCACCGCTACAAACAAGCAGGTAAGAAGGTCATGCTGGTTGCGGCAGATACCTTCCGTGCAGGGGCAGTAGCCCAGCTAGCTGAATGGGGTCGACGTGTAGATGTTCCAGTTGTAACTGGACCTGAAAAAGCTGACCCAGCCAGTGTCGTATTTGATGGCATGGAACGTGCCGTGTCCGAAGGTATCGATATTCTCATGATTGATACCGCTGGTCGTCTGCAAAACAAGGATAACCTCATGGCTGAGTTGGAAAAGATTGGTCGTATTATCAAACGTGTTGTGCCCGAAGCTCCGCATGAAACCTTCTTGGCACTTGATGCATCAACAGGTCAAAATGCCTTGGTACAGGCTAAAGAATTTTCAAAAATTACCCCTTTGACAGGAATTGTCTTGACTAAGATTGATGGCACTGCTCGAGGTGGTGTGGTTCTAGCCATCCGTGAAGAACTCAATATTCCTGTAAAATTGATTGGATTTGGTGAAAAAATCGATGATATTGGAGAGTTTAACTCAGAAAACTTTATGAAAGGTCTCTTGGAAGGCTTAATCTAATCAGAAACAAAAATCCTGCAAGGAACAAACTTGCAGGAATTTTGTTTATTCTAAACGACCATCTTGACGATAGGCGATATCTGGTTGCCAAGTCCATTTGGCATCGAATTTTTCAAGTAAGTCAAAGCTGGCTTGAGGTCCCATGCTTCCAGCTTTATAGTCATGAAGTGGGGCACCATTTTCAGCCCAGAGCTCTTCGATACGGTCAATCAATTTCCATGACGCACCAACTTCATCCCAGTGGCTAAAGTTAGTTGAGTTGTTATTTAGGACATCATAAATCAATTTCTCGTATGGTTCTGGAGAAGCACCAGTTGCGGTCGCATCTGTACGGTAATCAAGTGAGTTAGGAGCCAAGTTAAATTCTTCTCCTACCTGCTTCCCATTTAGGCTAAGAGAGAAACCTTCTGTTGGTTGGATATAGATGGTCAAAATGTTTGGAGCAAGTGGTTCTCCAAAGATAGAGTCCATTTGTTTAAAGACGATGTTGACATGAGTTCCTTTTTCAGTCAGACGTTTACCAGTACGGAAGAAGAAAGGAACACCACGGAATCGATCGCTGTTTACAAAGAAGGCACCAGATGCAAAGGTTTCAGTTGTAGATTCTGGATTCACATTTGGCTCGCTACGATAAGAGATGTATTTCATGCCATCAATCTTACCTGAACGGTATTGACCGCGGATAAAGTGTTCTTTAAGCTCTTCATCCGTTGGATGATAGAGGTTTTTAAAGACCTTAATCTTTTCAGCACGAATCTCGTCTTTTGTGAAGCTTGCTGGCTTGTCCATAGCAAGGAGAGAAAGAAGTTGCAGTGTATGGTTTTGTACCATGTCGCGGAGGGCACCAGATTGGTCATAGTAGCCACCACGTTCTTCTACACCCAAGCGCTCCGCAAAGGTAATTTGAACATTGTCGATAAAGTCCTTGTTCCAAACATTTTCAAAAATCAGGTTTGCAAAGCGAACTGCAAAGATACTTTGAATCATTTCCTTCCCAAGATAATGGTCGATACGGAAAATTTGTTCTTCGTCAAATGTTGCTAGGAGCTCGTCATTCAACTTGCTTGCAGTTGCGTAATCTGTACCAAATGGTTTTTCAACGATTAAGCGTTCAAAACCTTTACCGTCAACAATGTTTTCAGACTTGAGGTGTTTTGCTATAGTTCCAAAGAACTGAGGCGCCATAGACAAGAAGAAGAGCTTGTTGTGTTCAGCTTGGTACTTGTCATTTAGTTCAGCCTGCAATTGACGCAAAGCAATGTAGTGTTCTGTATCGTTGACATCATGACTTTGATAGTAGAAGTGGCTAGCGAACTCTTGAGCCTGTTCGGTACTATCTGCCAAATCAAGGATCGATTCGACTACAACAGATTCAAAATATTCCTTGCTCCAAGGACGACGGGCAGTTCCAATAACGGCAAAATGTTTGGAAAGATTGCTTGGATTTATATAGTCTAAATAGGGAAGGGTAGAGCTTGCGTTTAGCCAGGTCTCCACTCGCACCGAAAATTGTAACAATAACCTTAGATGACATCTAGCTACCTAATTTCTATTTTTATTCCTAGTCTTGCTAGGTATGAGGAAACCTCATTTCATAAACTTAATTCTAACATAATTTTCCGAAAAATCAAAAATTCCAATACGAGGTAGAAAAAAACTGCAAGGAAATCCTTACAGTTTGCGTTTAAACGTTTAAGACCTTGTCCAAGAAATCTTTCAGACGTGGGTGTTGTGGGTTATCAAAGATTTGATCAGGTGTTCCGTCTTCAAGGAATTCACCATCTGCAGTAAAGATAACGCGGTTAGCAACCTGACGGGCAAATCCCATCTCGTGGGTTACAATGATCATGGTCATGCCTTGCTCCGCTAATTCCTTCATAACGTTTAGTACGTCTCCGACCATCTCAGGGTCAAGGGCAGAAGTTGGTTCATCAAAGAGCATGATGTCTGGATTCATTGCTAGTCCACGAGCGATGGCCACACGTTGTTTTTGACCACCTGACAGGCTATCTGGACAGGCCTTAGCCTTATCTGCTAGCCCAACCTTGTCAAGCAACTCCATTCCCAATTTCTCAGCTTCTTCCTTAGTCATCAACTTGTGCTCAATAGGAGCAAAAGTAATGTTGTCCAATACAGACATGTGTGGGAAGAGGTTGAAGTGTTGGAAAACCATTCCGATATTTTCACGGACGTGGTCAACGTTGGTTGTTTTTTCTGTTAAGTCATAACCGTTCACAGTGATGTGACCGCTAGTAACTTCTTCTAGAAGATTAAGGCTACGGAGGAAAGTTGACTTACCAGAACCTGAAGGACCGATGATACAAACGACATCTCCTTCATAGAACTTAGTCGTAATTCCTTTTAAAACTTCATTTTTTCCGTAGCTTTTGTGTAAATCATTTACATCAATTTTTAATTTTGCCATTAACGAATCCTCTTTTCTAAGCGTTTCGCTAGTTTAGTCAAAAGTGTGATAATTACAAGATAGAAGATAGCAAGGATTGCATACATCTTGAAACTTTGGTAGTTACGGGCAATGATAATCTTACCAGTTTGGAAGAGTTCAACCAAACCGATAGCAGATACGATGGTTGTATCTTTAAGAGCGATAACGAATTGGTTGACAAAGTTTGGCAACATCAATTTAGTTGCTTGTGGCAAGATAATCTTACGCATGGTTTTTCCATAAGAGATACCCAAGCTTCGGCTGGCTTCCATTTGTCCAATTGGAACGGCCTGAATACCACCACGAACGATCTCAGCGATATAAGCGGCTGCATTGAGAGATAGGGCAATAGTACCAGCTACAAAGTCGTTAATTGGACTTTGTTGACCTGTGATCGACTCGATGAAGTTTGGAATTCCCCAGAAGATGAAGGCTGCAAGAATCATCAATGGAATACCACGAATAACGTCAACGAAAATCTCAGAGATGACGCGAAGAGATTTGTATGGGCTAACGCTAAACATACCGAAGATAATCCCGATGACAATGGCAATAGCAAATGAGATAAGAGCTAGAGCAAGAGTGATACCAAGACCGCTAAGGAGTTGTTTGTAGTTGTTTTGAAGCAAGCCCCAGATAGTTGTCTCATCAACAGTGCTTGTTGAAGCAGTTGATGACTCACTAGCTAGGTATTTATCAAGAATCTTTTGGAATTCTCCGTTTGCTTTAAGGTTTGCAAGTCCGTTGTTGAACATTTCAATCAATTCTGGATTTGCTCCTTTTTTAACGGCAAAAGCTGTTTCACCGATCGGAGTTCCAGCGATTGGTGTTTTCAATTTTTGACCTTGGCTGATAGAATATTTGAGAACAGGTTCATCATCCATAACGGCATCAATGGCACCAGTGTTTAAACTGTCATACATTGAAGAACCATCAGCGAAGGTTTTGATTTTGTAGCCGTATTTGCTTTGATTTTCTGTTAGGAAGGTTTGAGAAGCAGTTCCGTTTTTAACACCAACTGTCTTCCCTTTCAAATCTTCATAAGAAGCAATGGTACTTGATTCTTTGACACCAAGGATAGTATTGGCTGTGTAGTATGATTCTGAGAAGTCAAAAGTTGCCTTACGAGCATCTGTGACAGACATACCAGCAATGATACCATCTGCTTGACCAGCTTGGACAGCACTGATAGCAGCATCAAAACCAGGGTTGATGATTTCAATTTCAAAACCTTGGTCTTTAGCGATTGCCTTAATCAATTCCATATCAATACCAGTGTATTGGTTGCTTGAATTTTGGAAAACAAAAGGTGCAAAAGAAGAATCGCTGGCAATGATGTATTTAGCTTTAACAGGAATAGCTTTTAAGCCTGCAAGAGTAGTTGTAGTTGGCACTGCTGAAGACGATGAAGCAGTCCATTTCTTGATGATTTTATCAAGACTACCATCTTTTTTCATTTCAGCTAAGGCTTGGTTAAATTCAGTGACTAAGTGCTCGTATTTGCTACCTTTTTTAACACCGAAAGCAAAACTTCCTACAGCTTCCCCATCCATTTCAATATGGAGGTTTTGCCCTTGGTTAATGGCATACTCGATAACAGGTTTGTCATCCATCATGGCATCGATGGCACCAGCAGTCAAGCTGTTGTTCATCAAATCACCAGTGTCAAATGTTTTAATAGTAAAACCGTATTTATCCTTGATACTTTCAAGGAAACGTTGAGCGGCTGTTCCGTTTTTAACACCAACAGTTTTTCCTTTTAATTGGTCATATTTACTAATCTTGTGTGACTTAGTAGTTGCAATGACAACTTTTGTATCATAGTAAGTATCAGACATGGTGAAAACTTTTTCACGTTCTTTCGTCTTTGTCATCCCTGCCATGATAGCATCAGCTTGACCAGCTTGAACCGCATTGACCGCTGCGTCAAATCCAGGATAGGACATCTGAATGTTCCATCCTTTAATCTCAGCGACTTTGTTAATAATGTCAACATCAATTCCTTTATAAGTTTGATCTGAATCTTTAAACTCAAAAGGCGCATAGGCGGTATCAGAAACAATCTTAATCGTCTCAGCTTTTGCAATACCTAATGAGAAAATTGGGAATAAAATTAGCAAAAATGCTAGAAATTTTTTCTTCATTTTTAGTCTCCTTTTCCGAATATTTTCCCATTATATCAGAAAAAGTAAAAAAAGGCAAATTTTTATATTTCTGTGTTAGAAAATATAACATCCATAATTCTTGTTTTGTCTTGAATCACACAACAGAAGTGCTATAATAAAGGTATATCATATAGTAAAAGAGGATAAAGTTATGAAAGACAAAAGAATCTTAAAAGACTCTGAAACTTCTAAAATGAGTTTAAACATTTACACAAGCCCCTTGTTAGCTCTATTTTTCGTCTATATATCTGAGTTCATATCTTCTCTATTTTTTGGCCTTAGTTTTTTAGCATTGATCGGGCTATTTTTTTTGGCCTTAGTTTTTTAGCATTGATCGGGCTATTTGGCAATCTTGGTATGGGTGGTCAAAGAATTGCAGATTTCCTTCAAATGTTATTTCAGAATTTATCTGATAAAACAAGTGACATCCATTTAATATTTGAATTATTGTCCTTTGGTTTTATCATCTTAACTGTGTTTAGATGGACTAGAAAAGTAGAGAAAAGACCGATTCGAACCTTGGGATTCTATAAAGAAAATTTTTTAAGTGCCTTATTTAAAGGATACGGTCTTGGTCTATCCCTCTTTATACTTGCTTTGGCTGGACTAGTAGTGTTGGGGCAGTATCAATTTGACTCCATTCACTTGGATACTTATTCGCTAGCTTTTACTTTATTTACAATACCTTTTTGGATTTTACAAGGAACGGCAGAAGAAGTGGTGGCCCGTGCTTGGCTCCTTCCACAATTGGCCTCAAGAACTAATCTAAAACTTGCTGTTCTTATATCTAGCCTGTTCTTTACCCTGCTTCATATGGGCAATTCTGGTCTAACACCTCTATCTCTAGTGAATCTCTTCCTATTCGGAGTTGCCATGTCCCTATATCTTCTTAAAACAGATACTATATGGGGTATAGGTGGTATTCATGGAGCTTGGAATTTCGCACAGGGAAACCTCTTTGGAGTATTAGTTAGTGGTCAGTCTTCAGGAACCTCAATCATGAAATTTACTCCACAAGGCAATCAAGACTGGCTTTCTGGTGGGTCTTTTGGTATTGAGGGTTCCATCGTGTCCAGTATTATTTTGTTTCTGCTGATTCTTTATCTCGCTTATCAATTAAAGAAAGAAAATGAAAGGATGTGACTTCGGTCCGTCCTTTTCTTCGTGAAAATGCTATAAGTATGCTAAAATAGGAATAGCACATGGAGAGAGGATTCTTATGATTAACCGCATTACAGAAAATCAATTTAAACTAGTATCAAAATATCAACCTTCAGGAGATCAACCCCAAGCTATCGAGCAGTTGGTTGATAATATCGAGGGGGAGAAAAAGCTCAGATTCTGATGGGGGCGACTGGAACAGGGAAGACCTATACCATGAGTCAGGTCATTTCCAAAGTCAATAAACCCACTCTGGTCATTGCCCACAATAAAACGTTAGCAGGACAGCTCTATGGGGAGTTTAAGGAATTTTTCCCTGAAAATGCAGTTGAGTATTTCGTATCCTACTATGATTATTACCAGCCAGAGGCCTATGTCCCTTCTAGCGATACATATATTGAGAAGGATAGTTCTGTCAATGACGAGATTGACAAGCTTCGCCACTCAGCTACCTCAGCCCTTTTGGAGCGTAATGATGTTATTGTCGTGGCCTCAGTCTCTTGTATCTATGGTCTGGGTTCGCCCAAGGAATACGCTGATAGTGTCGTTAGTCTCCGTCCAGGTCTTGAAATTTCCCGTGATAAACTCTTGAATGACTTGGTGGATATCCAATTTGAGCGAAATGATATTGATTTCCAACGGGGAAGATTTCGCGTTCGTGGGGATGTGGTGGAGATTTTCCCAGCTTCCCGTGATGAACACGCCTTTCGAGTAGAATTTTTTGGAGACGAAATTGACCGTATCCGTGAGGTTGAGGCTCTGACAGGTCAGGTGTTGGGAGAAGTGGATCATTTGGCGATTTTCCCAGCTACTCACTTTGTGACCAATGACGACCATATGGAAGTTGCCATTGCCAAGATTCAAGCAGAATTAGAAGAGCAACTAGCTGTCTTTGAGAAGGAAGATAAACTGCTGGAGGCCCAGCGTTTGAAACAGCGGACAGAGTATGATATTGAGATGTTACGTGAGATGGGCTATACCAACGGGGTTGAAAACTACTCACGTCACATGGATGGACGGAGCGAAGGTGAGCCTCCTTATACGCTTCTCGACTTCTTCCCAGATGATTTTTTGATTATGATTGACGAGAGTCATATGACTATGGGACAAATAAAAGGCATGTACAATGGAGACCGTTCGCGTAAGGAAATGCTGGTTAATTATGGTTTTCGTTTGCCGTCTGCTCTGGATAATCGTCCTCTCCGTCGTGAAGAGTTTGAAAGCCATGTCCATCAGATTGTTTACGTTTCAGCGACACCGGGCGACTATGAAAATGAACAGACCGAGACAGTAATTGAGCAAATCATTCGTCCAACGGGACTCTTGGATCCTGAGGTGGAAGTCCGTCCGACTATGGGACAGATTGATGACCTTTTGGGTGAAATCAATGCCCGTGTTGAAAAGAACGAACGAACCTTTATCACAACCTTGACTAAGAAAATGGCAGAAGACTTGACTGACTACTTCAAGGAAATGGGCATCAAGGTCAAGTACATGCACTCGGATATCAAGACTTTGGAACGGACGGAGATCATCCGTGACCTGCGCTTGGGTGTCTTTGATGTCTTGGTCGGAATCAACCTCCTTCGTGAAGGAATTGACGTTCCTGAAGTGAGCCTCGTAGCGATTCTCGATGCTGACAAGGAAGGTTTCCTTCGTAACGAGCGTGGACTCATCCAGACCATTGGGCGTGCCGCCCGTAACAGTGAAGGTCATGTCATCATGTATGCTGACACCGTTACCCAGTCTATGCAACGTGCTATCGATGAAACTGCCCGCCGTCGGAAAATCCAGATGGCCTATAATGAAGAACATGGTATCGTTCCACAAACCATCAAGAAAGAAATTCGTGACCTGATTGCCGTGACCAAGGTAGTTGCTAAGGAAGAGGACAAGGAAATCGATATCAATAGCCTAAACAAACAAGAGCGCAAAGAACTTGTTAAGAAACTCGAAAAACAAATGCAAGAAGCCGTTGAAGTGCTTGACTTTGAACTAGCAGCTCAGATTCGTGATATGATGCTGGAAGTCAAGGCCTTGGATTAGGGGAATAGTATGATTTATTTAAGAAAGTTAAAGAAAGAAGATTTGATGTCTTTATGGGAAATGGCTTATTCACAGCTTAATCCAGTTTGGAAACAGTATGATGCTCCCTATTATGATGATTATCAGTATTTTTCAAATTTTAAAGAATTCGAACTACAAAAATCAGAATCCATTTTAAGCCACTCAAATCGCCTTGGTATTTTTGTTGATGATAAACTAGTTGGGACTGTTTCGCGTTATTGGGTATGTAAAGAAACAAGATGGATGGAATTGGGAATTGGTATTTATGATAAAAAATTCTGGAACACTGGTATTGGGAAAGTTGCTATGTTACAGTGGATAGATAGGACGTTTCAGGATTACTTGGAGTTGGAGCATCTGGGTTTGACAACTTGGTCAGGAAATATTGGTATGATGAAACTTGCTGAAAAATTAATACTCTTCGAAAATCAAATTCAAACCACGTCAGCGTCGCCTTACCGTACTCAAGTACAGCTTGCGGCTAGCTTCCTAGTTTGCTCTTTGATTTTCATTGAGTATAAGAATGAAAAAAGAAGCTCATATTCCAAAAGTTCGTTATTATCAAGGTAAATATTTTGACAGTATTAAATATGGTATTTTGAGAGAAGACTGGGAGAAAATAAATGACGGTTATTATCAAATCAATGGAAACTCCTGAAGAGATAGAAGGTAAATCCTTCGTTCACTGGCAAACGTGGAGAGAGGCTTATGATGACCTTTTGCCTGCGGAATTTCAGGAGACAATGACATTAGAAAGATGTCGACTCTTTAGTCAAAAGTATCCAGAAAATACATTGATTGCGATGGATGGTGTGAAGATAGTTGGTTTTATAAGTTATGGCAACTGTCGTGATGAGACTATTCAAGCTGGTGAAATTATTGCTTTATATGTTTTAAAAGACTATTATGGAAAAGGAATCGCACAAAAGTTAGTGAAAGCAGCTTTGACTGATCTTAATCATTTTTCTGAAATTTTCTTATGGGTATTGAAAGATAACAAGCGCGCCATTGCTTTCTATCAAAAAATGGGTTTTACTTTTGATGGACAAGAAAAAATACTTGAACTTGGAAAGCCTATAAAGGAAAAACGGATGGTATTCTATTCTAAATAATTCTCAAAAGTAAAAGCTAATATGGTACCAAGTCTGAAAATTTAATAAATTAGAAAGCGAGTAAATTTATGTCCCGTTCCCAATTAACGATTTTAACAAACATTTGTCTGATTGAAGACCTCGAAACTCAGCGCGTGGTGATGCAGTATCGCTCTCCTGAAACCAATCGCTGGTCTGGTTATGCCTTTCCAGGAGGCCATGTAGAAAATGGCGAGTCTTTCGCGGAGTCTGTCATTCGTGAAATCTACGAAGAAACAGGATTGACTATCCAAAATCCTCAACTGGTCGGTATCAAGAACTGGCCACTAGATACAGGCGGGCGCTACATTGTCGTTTGTTATAAGGCAACTGAGTTCTCTGGTACCCTTCAATCTTCAGAAGAGGGAGAAGTTTCTTGGGTGCAAAAAGACCAGATTCCAAACTTGGATCTGGCCTATGATATGTTACCTTTGATGGAGATGATGGACGCTCCTGACAAGTCAGAGTTTTTCTACCGCCACCGTACAGAAGACGATTGGGAAAAGAAAATTTTCTAATCCTTTACTAAATAACCAAGCTGATCCAAGGCCTCCTCGATATAGTGGGGTCTTGTTGTGTCTCGGCTTCAACTAGGTGATAATGAATACCATCTGTTAACTCAGAAATTGGCTTAAAGTCAGAACGTTCAACTTGTTCTAGAAAATGTTGCACGTCGCGGCGACAGGTCAGTTTTAGTAAGGTTTCAATCTCTCCATAAACAGGATGATCAATCAAGATATTTTGAACGCGACCACCATTATCTACGATAGCAAGTAATTCTCGTCCAATTTCTTCAACTTCATGCTTGACCTTAAATAATTTGTGATGATAAGTATTTGCATTAGCATCTTTATAGATATAACCACGATTGGTAGATAGAATTGGAGATCCATCAGCTCTTAAAATTGCAATATCTTGAACAATAACTTGTCGAGTGACATGAAAGTGCTCAGCTAATCTTTGGCCATTGAGGGCTTTAGGAGCTTCTTTCAAGAGTTGGAGCAGGGCTTGTTTGCGATCTTTTGTCATAGTTCTTCCTTTTAACGGCGTTTTCGAAGCACTTTATAGACAGCTAGTGCTAATGTATAGTCTACCATACTATGGATAATTGTACCAAATCCAACTAGTACAAATAGAACATAAAACATATTTTCTACATTGGTACCAGAAGTTGCGTAAAAAACGACACAGGCCAATACTTCAGCAAGGGCATGAACAACAGCCAAAACAAAGTTGAAAATCCAGGAAGATTTTGGTTTATCTAGGGTATCGGGGAATTTTTGTAGGTAAAGAGCCCCCAAAGTCCCAAAAAAGATATGGGAAAAAGCTCGAAATACGATAACCATGGGGTAGCCAGCCATCAAGAATCCAAAACTAGAGGCTAGGATGACAAAAACAGCCATTAAGGGCGACAAGAACATAGCGATAAAAATAGCGATGTGGCTTCCCAAAGTGTAAGAAGCAGGTGGAATGACGATCTTGAAAGGCATAACAATTGGAATCAAAATCGCAATAGCTGTTAAGAGGGCAGTCATTGTCATAAATTGTGTCTTTTTCCGTGTATTCATAAGAATCTCCTTTTTATTGTATATACACTAGTATAGCACAATAAAATAGACAATAAAGCAAGGATTTACTTAGGTTTATAGGTTGTTTTTAAGTTAATACTCTTCGAAAACCTCTTCAAACTACGTCAGCTTCCATCTGCAATCTCAAAACCGTGTTTTGAGCAACCTGCGGCTAGCTTCCTAGTTTACTTTTTGATTTTCATTGAGTATAAATATTGGTAAAGATTTCACTAAAAAGAAACTGTATAGAGCAAAATCTCCACCTTCAAGTATGAAAGTGGAGATTGTTTTTATTTCTTCAAGGTTTGTAGTCTTGGAACAATGGCTAGGGTTAGAACTGCGGAAATGATTAATTCGGCAATCGAATTTGTTGAGATAACAGTTGCTAGGAGTTTTTGGATATTACCATCAAAAACATTTCCAAAAAGATAGAAAATTCCACCAAGTACAAAGACTGTATTGGTTAGTGAACCAAGGGCTCCAGCTAAAATCAGACCAGTCTTGTTTTTCATCAGTTTATAGACTAAGTAAGGAGTTAAACCAATCAAAATACGTGGGACGATGGCAATGATAGCTGAGTAGATGTTTCCGTTTGGTACGAAGGGAGAGAAGAGGTAGCTTGTCGGTAGAATCGTAATCGTGTTAACCGTCAAGCTAAGTAATCCCATCAAAAATCCAAGTGTAACCCCAACTCGTGGACCATAAATAATGCTGGCAATAATGACAGGAATATGAACAATGGTCGGTTTGATTGGAAATGGAAAAAGGTTAAAGATAAGTGAGCTCAGAAAGTGTATCACGAGCATGGTAGCAAAAAAGATAGCAATGGGTGCAATATTAGAGCGTTTTTTCATCGATAGTTTCCTTTATTCTTTCTAAAATAATTGTGAGGTCGGCTAAAGCTCCTCGTCCATGGTCGCCACAAGCTAGTAGGGATTCCTTAGGAGCAATCAGCTGATAGCCGTAGGCTTCTAATGTTTTCAGATTAGCCTGAGTTGCTGGATGGTCATACATTTTTGTATTCATAGCTGGTGCGATGAGTTTGGGAATATGACTGGGCAGGGCTAGAGCTGTACAGGTTACCATGTTATCCGCAAAGCCGTGGGCTAGTTTTGCAATAGTGTTAGCAGTTGCAGGGGCCACGATAAATAAATCCGCCTTTTTTCCAAGTTCGATATGATTTACTTGGTCAGGATAAGGTTCCTTCATGACATCCAAGTGGACAGGATTCTGTGAGAGTACCTGTAGTGTCAAAGGTTGGATAAACTCTGTAGCAGCCTGAGTCATTAAAACAGTGACTTGATGACCTTGTTTTTTTAGAGAACTGACTAAATCTGCCGACTTGTAAGAGGCGATTGAGCCCGTTACAGCCAAGAGAATGTTTGCCATAGCTTTCCTTTCTATGAATGATAGGTTTGAATTTTTTCAAGGAGGAGTTCTGCAATTTCTTCTTTAGTATGGACTGTTTGAAGCTGATCTTTTTCAACAAAGATTGCACGATGCTGGTTTGCTGAAATTTGAGTCAGGTCATTTGCGATAATCAAGTCTGCTTGGTTCTTGATAAGACTTTTTCTAGCAATGTCAACCAGATGGTCTTCGGTAACATCAACCAGCAGTTTGAAACCAATCAGATGAATAGCAGGATTCCATTCCTTGACTAGAGAGATGATTTTGGGTGTCTTTTTAAGGAATAAAACCTGAACCTCATCAGTCGAAGAAATCTTAGCTTGATGATTTTGCTTGCTTAAAAATTCTTCCAAATTGGAGCTAGACTGAACTTCCTCTAGACCTGTCATATAAACAGGAGTGTAGTCGGACACCGCCATTGAGTGAATCAAAACCTGATAATCTGCAACCCGTTCTTGCATTTCCAGTAGAAGATCCTTGGTATTGTTAATTTCTCGAATGATTAGGTTGGGATGGGATTCTGGCTTCAAAGCTCGTTTTGTCGTCATTAAACAAACTTCATGTCCTGAAGCAAGCAAGGTTTCTGTGATGATTTTCCCCAAGTGACCTGTAGAATGGTTAGTGATAGAGCGGACGCTATCGATAGCTTCGCTGGTACCGCCCGATGTAACTAAAATTTTCATAGCACTATTGTACACAAAAATAAACGGTAAGTAAAATGAAAGTGATAAATTTTTGGTAGAAACGAATATTTACTATAGTTTCAAACTATAAAGCCATATAAAATTTAAGAAAGGGCTCTAAAAACCTTAAAAAAATGGATATTTACGAACGTTTAGAGAGTTTGAGGATGTTAAAAATCTTGTTTTGTGATATAATGAATTATCATATAAGAGGTTAGAGGAGTTTTGAATGAAAACAGATATTGAAATCGCACAGAGTATTGAGTTGAAGCCAATCGTTGATGTTGTAGAGAAACTTGGTATTTCTTACGATGATTTGGAGTTGTATGGAAAGTACAAGGCTAAGCTTAGCTTTGATAAAATTCGTGCAGTTGAGAGCAATCCAGTTGGGAAATTGATTTTGGTTACTGCCATCAATCCAAACCTGCAGGTGAAGGAAAATCAACTATTACCATTGGTCTTGCGGATGCCTTGAACAAGATTGGCAAGAAAACCATGATTGCTATCCGCGAACCGTCTCTTGGTCCAGTCATGGGGATCAAGGGGGTGCTGCTGGCGGTGGTTATGCTCAAGTTCTACCAATGGAAGACATCAACCTTCACTTTACTGGAGACATGCATGCCATTACGACTGCCAACAATGCTCTTTCTGCCTTGATTGACAACCACTTACATCAAGGGAATGAGTTGGGAATTGACCAACGTCGTATCCTCTGGAAACGCGTTGTGGACTTGAATGATCGCGCCCTTCGTCATGTAACTGTTGGACTTGGTGGCCCTCTAAACGGTATTCCACGTGAGGATGGATTTGACATTACAGTTGCTTCTGAAATCATGGCTATTCTTTGCTTGGCAACGGACATCGAGGACTTGAAACGTCGTTTGTCCAATATCGTTATTGGTTATCGCTATGACCGTACGCCTGTTTCTGTAGGTGATTTGCAGGTTGAAGGTGCCTTAGCATTGATTTTAAAGGATGCTATTAAGCCAAACTTGGTTCAGACAATTTACGGTACACCTGCCTTTGTACACGGTGGTCCATTTGCTAATATCGCTCACGGATGTAACTCTGTCTTGGCAACAAGCACAGCCCTTCACTTGGCTGATTACACAGTTACTGAAGCTGGTTTTGGTGCAGACCTTGGTGCCGAGAAATTCCTTGATATTAAGACACCAAACTTGCCAACATCTCCAGATGCAGTTGTCATTGTCGCAACCCTTCGTGCCCTTAAGATGAATGGTGGTGTGGCTAAAGATGCTTTGACAGAGGAAAACGTAGAGGCAGTTCGTGCCATTTTTGCCAACTTGAAACGCCATGTTGAGAACATCCGTAAGTTCGGTATTCCAGCAGTTGTAGCAATCAATGAATTTGTCTCTGATACTGAAGCAGAAATCGCAGCCTTGAAAGAACTTTGTGCCTCAATCGATGTACCAGTTGAATTGGCTAGTGTCTGGGCTGATGGCGCGGAAGGTGGAGTAGCTCTTGCTGAAGCGGTTGTCAAGACTATCTCTCAAAATCCAGCTAACTATAAACGTTTGTATGATAATGACCTTTCTGTCCAAGAAAAGATTGAAAAGATTGTTACTGAAATCTACCGTGGTAGCAAAGTGAACTTTGAAAAGAAAGCTCAAACGCAAATCGCTCAAATTGTTCAAAATGGTTGGGACAAATTACCAATCTGTATGGCTAAAACTCAATATAGTTTTTCAGATAATCCAAATGCACTTGGAGCACCTGAAAACTTTGAAATTACCATTCGTGAATTGGTACCAAAATTAGGTGCAGGCTTCATCGTTGCCTTAACTGGTGATGTCATGACTATGCCAGGCCTTCCAAAACGACCAGCAGCCCTCAACATGGATGTTGAAAGCGATGGAACCGTTCTAGGCTTGTTCTAGTATATCGCAATTGACTTTGAGAGATTGGAAAAACTCAATTTCAGGAGAAAATGAAGTAAATTTCCCCATAATAGAGCGCATAATATCAAGGTTTTTCAACACCGAATATTATGTGTTTTTTGAGTTTAAAGACTTTTGCCCCACCTATTTCTTATTTGTTGCAAGCAGTTCATCAATAAGAACTATACTCTTCGAAAATCTCTTCAAACCACGTCAGATTCACCTTTCCGTATAGATGTTACTGACTACGTCAGTTCTATCTGCAACCTCAAAACGGTGTTTTGAGCTGACTACGTCAGTTCTATCCACAACCTCAAAACAGTGTTTTGAGCAACCTGCGGCTAAGCTTCCTAGTTTGCTCTTTGATTTTCATTGAGTATCAGTCCTCTTTCCCTTGGGAAGAGGCTTTTTAATACTAGGAAAAGGACAGTTAGAGTCTTCTGTGTTATACTAGAGATATGTTAGATTTGAAAGAATACGGTATTGTCATGTGGCCGGAGGAGAAGATTATTTCTTTCCGTCAGAAACTTCTCAGTTGGTATGATGAAAACAAAAGAGATTTACCGTGGCGTAGAAGTAAAAATCCTTATCATATCTGGGTTTCTGAAATTATGCTCCAGCAGACCAGAGTGGATACAGTTATCCCTTACTACGAAAGATTCCTGGACTGGTTTCCAACTGTCGAAAGTTTGGCGAATGCGCCTGAAGAGCGTTTGTTGAAGGCTTGGGAGGGACTGGGATATTATTCTCGAGTTCGCAATATGCAGGCTGCAGCCCAGCAGATTATGGCTGACTTTGGGGGTCAATTTCCAAACACCTATGAAGGAATTTCTAGCTTGAAAGGGATTGGTCCTTACACAGCAGGAGCCATTTCCAGTATTGCTTTTAACTTGCCTGAGCCAGCTGTAGATGGTAATGTTATGCGGGTTTTGGCGCGTCTGTTTGAGGTCAACCATGATATTGGGATTCCAAGTAATCGCAAAATTTTTCAGGCAATGATGGAAATCTTGATTGATCCGGATCGTCAGGTGATTTCAATCAAGCCTTGATGGACTTGGGGTCTGATATTGAGGCGCTATTAATCCTAGGCCAGAAGACAGTCCAGTGAAGGACTTTAGTGCAGCATATCAGTATGGCACAATGGACCGTTATCCAATCAAGGCTCCCAAGAAAAAGCCAGTTCCTATTTATCTCAAAGCCTTGGTGGTAAAGAATAGTCAGGGACAATTTTTGCTTGAAAAAAATGAAAGCGAAAAGCTATTGGCAGGTTTTTGGCATTTCCCACTGGTAGAAGTTGATGATTTTTCGAAAGAAGAGCAGTTTGACCTCTTTCATCAGGTTGCAGAAGAAAGTGTGAATTTTGGCCCCAGTCCAGAGGAGAGTTTCCAGCAGGACTATGACCTAGATGTTGCTTGGCTTGATGTTTATTTTGAGACTGTCAAGCATGTCTTTAGCCATCGCAAGTGGCATGTTCAAATTGTAGTAGGTCAGGTGACTGACTTCCATGATTTTTCAGATAGGAAGTTCGCTGGCTTTCACCAGAAGAGTTCAAGAATCACCCACTTGCCAAACCCCAACAAAAAATCTGGCAGGATTATGCAAAAGCCAACTTAGACAGTAACAAAGACTAGCTATCGTGTCTTCTTGTTATTTTTTTGGTATAATAGTAGAGAAAAAGGTGAACATATGAAAAAAATACTAATTGTAGATGATGAGAAACCAATCTCGGATATTATCAAGTTTAATATGACCAAGGAAGGTTACGAAGTTGTAACTGCTTTTAACGGTCGTGAAGCGCTAGAGCAATTTGAAGCAGAGCAGCCAGATATTATTATTTTGGATTTGATGCTTCCAAATTGATGGTTTAGAAGTTGCTAAGACCATTCGTAAGACAAGTAGTGTACCTATTATCATGCTGTCGGCTAAAGACAGCGAGTTTGATAAGGTTATCGGTTTGGAACTTGGGGCAGATGACTATGTAACGAAACCCTTCTCCAATCGTGAGTTGCAGGCGCGTGTTAAAGCTCTTCTGCGTCGTTCTCAACCTATGCCAGTAGATGGTCAGGAAGCAGATAGTAAACCTCAACCTATCCAAATTGGGGATTTAGAAATTGTTCCAGACGCCTACGTGGCTAAAAAATATGGCGAAGAACTAGACTTAACCCATCGTGAATTTGAGCTTTTGTATCATTTAGCATCGCATACAGGTCAAGTCATCACGCGCGAACACTTGCTTGAGACTGTCTGGGGTTATGACTATTTTGGTGATGTCCGTACGGTTGATGTGACTGTCCGACGTCTGCGTGAGAAGATTGAAGATACGCCCAGCCGACCAGAGTATATCTTGACGCGCCGTGGTGTAGGGTATTACATGAGAAATAATGCTTGATTTACTGAAACAAACCATTTTTACCAGAGATTTTATCTTTATCCTGATTTTGTTAGGTTTCATCCTTGTTGTGACCCTCTTATTACTGGAGAATAGACGTGATAATATTCGATTGAAGCAAGTCAATCAAAAGGTTAAAGATTTGATTGCAGGAGATTATTCCAAGGTTCTTGATATGCAAGGTGGGTCTGAAATCACCAATATTACCAATAATTTGAATGACTTGTCGGAGGTTATTCGTCTCACTCAGGAAAATCTAGAACAAGAAAGTAAGAGGCTAAATAGTATTCTGTTTTATATGACAGATGGGGTTCTTGCGACCAACCGTCGGGGTCAGATTATCATGATTAACGATACAGCCAAGAAGCAACTGGGGCTGGTTCAGGAAGATGTTCTGAATAGAAGCATTTTGGAATTGCTCAAGATAGAAGAAGACTATGAATTGCGTGATTTGATTACCCAAAGTCCAGAATTGTTGCTAGATTCCCAAGATATCAATGGCGAATATTTGAACCTTCGAGTTCGCTTTGCCTTGATACGTCGAGAGTCTGGCTTTATTTCAGGTTTGGTGGCTGTTTTGCATGATACGACGGAGCAGGAGAAGGAAGAACGCGAACGGAGACTCTTTGTTTCCAATGTTAGCCATGAGTTACGGACTCCTTTAACCAGCGTGAAATCCTATCTTGAAGCCTTGGATGAGGGGGCTTTGTGTGAAACTGTAGCACCAGACTTTATCAAGGTGTCTCTGGACGAAACCAACCGTATGATGCGCATGGTGACGGATCTCCTTCATCTTTCACGGATTGATAATGCCACCAGTCACTTGGATGTGGAACTGATTAACTTTACTGCCTTTATTACCTTTATCCTCAATCGTTTTGACAAGATGAAAGGACAGGAAAAGGAGAAAAAATATGAGTTGGTGAGAGATTATCCCATCAATTCTATCTGGATGGAAATTGATACAGATAAGATGACACAGGTTGTCGACAATATTTTAAATAATGCTATTAAGTATTCGCCAGATGGGGGTAAAATCACTGTCAGAATGAAGACAACTGAAGACCAGATGATTTTATCCATTTCTGACCAGGGTTTGGGGATTCCTAAGCAGGATTTACCACGTATCTTTGACCGTTTCTATCGTGTGGATCGTGCTAGAAGTCGTGCACAAGGTGGTACAGGTCTAGGACTGTCTATTGCCAAAGAAATTATCAAACAACATAAGGGCTTTATTTGGGCCAAGAGTGAATACGGTAAGGGATCAACCTTTACCATTGTGCTCCCTTATGATAAGGATGCAGTGAAAGAAGAAGTATGGGAGGATGAAGTAGAAGACTAGAATGAGTGAAATAGGCTTTAAATACAGTATTTTAGCGTCGGGTTCCAGTGGAAATTCCTTTTATCTGGAAACCCCAAAAAAGAAGCTTTTAGTGGATGCAGGCTTGTCTGGCAAGAAAATTACCAGTCTCCTTGCTGAAATAAATCGCAAACCAGAAGACCTGGATGCCATCTTGATTACCCATGAGCATTCAGATCATATCCATGGAGTGGGCGTTTTGGCTCGCAAGTATGGTATGGATCTTTATGCCAATGAAAAGACCTGGCAAGCTATGGAAAATAGTAAATATCTTGGCAAGGTGGATTCTTCGCAAAAGCATATTTTTGAAATGGGTAAAACCAAAACTTTTGGAGATATCGACATCGAGAGTTTTGGTGTAAGCCATGATGCAGTCGCACCGCAGTTCTATCGCTTTATGAAGGATGACAAGAGTTTTGTTCTTTTGACAGATACAGGTTATGTCAGTGACCGTATGGCGGGCATTGTCGAAAATGCGGATGGCTATCTTATCGAGGCCAACCATGATGTAGAGATTTTGCGATCAGGTTCTTACGCTTGGCGACTCAAACAACGAATCCTATCTGACCTTGGTCACCTTTCTAACGAGGACGGTGCTGAAGCTATGATTCGGACGCTAGGAAATCGTACTAAGAAGATTTACCTTGGGCATTTATCTAAGGAAAACAATATCAAGGAACTGGCTCATATGACCATGGTCAATCAGCTGGCTCAAGCTGATCTGGGAGTCGGAGTAGACTTTAAGGTTTATGATACCTCACCAGATACCGCAACACCATTGACGGACATATAGAAAGAACGCTGAGAAGGTGTTCTTTTTATATTGACTGAACACCTAAAAAGTAATACAATGGTGTTACCATTAAAAAAGGGAGTGCAAAAGATGACTACTATTACATTAAAAGTTTCTGAAGCTGATAAAACATTTATGAAAGCAATGGCTAAGTTTGAAGGAGTTTCCCTGTCGGAACTGATCCGCACCAAAACTCTTGAAGCTCTAGAAGACGAATACGATGCTCGTGTGGCAGATTTAGCCTATCAAGAGTATTTAGAAGACTTGGAAAAAGGAGTTGAACCCATTACTTGGGAAGAAATGATGCATGATTTAGGCTTGGAGGATGAATAATTTGTATAAATTAGTTCCGACAAGACGATTCATCAAGCAATTGAAAAAATTGGACCGTTATACGCAGAAGCTAATTACAAATTATTTACAATCCAATGTTTTGGAAGACCCAAGACGACACGGAAAGGCTTTGGTTGGTAATCGCGTTGGTCAATGGTGCTATAGAATTGGTAATTATCGAGTTATCGTACAAATTGTAGATGATGAATTAGTCATTGCTACTCTAGAAGTTGGTCATCGGAGAGATATTTATTGAATTACTTTTTTCAAGTAAATTTTCATTCTTTTAAATATGATATAATAGGGCTTACAATACAAGAGAGGTTGCTTTATGGCAATAGATATTAGTGAAGAGCAGTTGGCTAAGGAGTCTGCTGATTTATTAAAAATACTTTTAAAAGATAGAACAACAAAGAAAAATATAGTTTGGGCGACGCATTCTTATAACTTGTTAGGAAAAGGCTTTAGTCCTAGTGATAGTATTAGTCCAAGTAAGGTTACTGGAAACTATGCTAACTTGATTCAGCCCAGATCTGAAAAATCCAAGTATGAGCAAAAAGATCGTACAAAAATAAGGGCAGAAGTGTTTACACCAACTTGGTTGGTCGCAAAGCAAAATGGATATGTAGAATCGGAACTAGGCTCGTTAAGTCTTGAAGAGTATGTTGACTTACGGTGGTTAGAGATAACTTGTGGTGAAGCACCTTATATGGTAACTCGCTATGATACAGTGACTGGTAAGGAAATTCCATTATCTGAACGAGTTGGTTTTGTTGATAGAAAATTGCAGCGCATTAGTCGTGAGGTCTCAGATGAAGTCACCTTTTATGAATTTGTAAAAAAAGCTTATCGAGCTTCTTATGGCTATGAGTATCAAGGAGATTCTCTCCTTTTGGCGCGTGAAAATCTTTTGGCAACTTTTGAGGACTATTATCTAGCTAAGACTGGAAATCAACCAACATTAGAGCAGAAGAAAGAGATTGCAACTATCATCTCTTACAATGTCTTTCAGATGGATGGACTGAAAAAAACCAGTCCTTATTCAGCTAAACAAAGGCAATCTCAACAATTGAGTTTGTTTGCGGATGAGCTAGAGGTCCAAGATGTAGAAGAATCTAAAACCCATATCAAAGACTGGAAAAAGAATAGAATGATAGGTTTTGAGCGCCTATCTAGCGAGGAAAGTGAAATGAAATTTGATGTCGTGATAGGAAATCCGCCGTATCAGGAAATAGGAGAAGCTAGAGATGAGCCGATATATCACTATTTTATTGATGAAGCTTATAAAATCGCAGATAAATCTATACTAATCACCCCAGCAAGGTTTTTATTTAAAGCTGGTCAAACTCCTAAAAATTGGATGGAAAAGATGCTTGAAGACAAGCATTTAAAAGTTCAATTCTATGAACTTAAAAGCGGTAAAGTATTTACAGGAACGGATATTAAGGGTGGAGTAGCAATAACTTATCGTGATGTTGATAAAGATTTGGGACCAATCGGAGTATTTACTATTTTTGAAACTTTGAATGGTATTGTAAAAAAAATCGAAAAACATCCAGAATTTGAAACTTTTTCTGATTTAGTTTATCCTCAAGGTATTTATAGATTTTCAAATAAACTTTTTTCTGATTATCCAAATGCTGAAAAGCTGCAAGGAAAAGGAACAAAAAATAAAATTGTTTCGAAATCACTAACTCAGTTAGATTTTGTTTTCAAAAACAACGAAGAAAAAGACCATGTTGCTCTACTTGGAAGAATTGGCTCCGAACGTGTTTATCGATATATTAATAAAAAATATTTAGATTTACCGAAAACATTCGAAAATTATAATGTTTTTGTACCAGAAGCTAATGGAAGTGGTGCCTTAGGTGAAGTCTTATCAACACCCCTAATCGGGGAACCCCTAATCGGGGAACCCCTAATCGGGCATACAGATACTTTTTTATCTATTGGTAATTTTAAAACAAAATTTGAAGCCGATGCTTGTATTAAATTTATTAAAACTAAATTCGCTAGAGTATTATTAGGTGTTTTGAAAGTTACTCAGCATAATTCACGCAAAACTTGGTATTACGTCCCACTCCAAGACTTTACGGTCAATTCGGACATTGATTGGACACAATCAGTGGCTGATATTGACCGCCAGCTTGATCAAAAATATGACCTTTCCCCTGAAGAAATTGCCTTTATTGAGAATCATGTAAGGGAGATGGATTAGAAAAGTATTTTTATTTGACAAATAGTGCTCAATGATCTAAAATGACTATATAGGATTAGGTCAGGAAGCATACGATGCCCTGACCCTTTTTGTACTTATGAGATGAGAAAGTCATTTGTTAGATAAATTGACTTGGTTAGCAAACGTTCAAAAAAGGAAAACTTATGCCAGTAGAAATTAAAACCACTAAAGAGATTCATCCTAAAATCTATGCCTACACCACACCGACAGTAACCAGTAATGAAGGCTGGATTAAGATTGGGTATACAGAACGTGATGTCACACAACGTATCAAGGAGCAAACGCATACAGCTCATATAGATACAGACATATTATGGACTGGTGATGCAGCTTATACAGAAGAGCCTGATAAGGGGAAAACTTTCAAGGATCATGATTTCCACCATTTCTTGTCTTTCCATGATGTAGAACGTCGTCCTAAGACGGAATGGTTCTATTTTAATGGAACTCCTGAAAAATCTAAAAATCTATTCGATAAATTTGTTCAGCATGATTTGTCTGGTTATCAACCTGGAAAAGGACAGGACTATACTCTGCGACAAGAGCAAGAAGAAGCAGTTGCTAAGACATTAGCTTATTTCCAAGAACATGCTGGAGGCAAATTTCTCTGGAATGCCAAACCACGATTTGGTAAAACCTTGTCTACCTATGACCTAGCTCGTCGAATGGAAGCTGTTAATGTCCTAATTGTAACAAACCGCCCTGCCATTGCTAACTCATGGTATGATGATTTTGAAACATTCATAGCAGGCCAGACGACTTACAAGTTTGTTTCTGAATCAGATAGCCTTAAGAGTCGTCCAACTTTGTCACGTAAAGAATTTGTTGGTATTTTAGATGACGATGTAAGACAACTTGCTTTTATCAGTCTCCAAGACTTGAAAGGTTCTGTTTATTTAGGTGGAGAGCACGATAAACTCAAATGGGTGACTGATCTGCATTGGGATTTGTTGGTTATTGACGAGGCTCATGAAGGAGTTGATACCTTCAAGACTGACCAAGCCTTTAATAAGATTCGACGGAATTTTACTCTGCATTTGTCAGGTACACCATTTAAAGCATTGGCAAAGGGAGAGTTTACCGAGGAGCAAATCTATAACTGGTCTTATGCTGATGAGCAGGCAGCCAAAACTATTTGGTCGCCTGAGCAAGAAGAGGAAAATCCATATGAAACCTTACCTCAGTTAAATCTCTTTACCTATCAAATGTCTCAGATGATTGGTGAAGAGCTAGAGAAAGGCGCTCAACTTGATGGTGAAAATATTGACTATGCTTTTGACTTGAGTGAATTTTTCGCTACAGATGATAAAGGGAAATTTATCCATGAACAAGATGTCAGAAATTGGTTAGATACTCTGTCAAGCAATGAAAAATATCCATTTTCAACCAAAGAACTTCGGAACGAACTCAAGCATACTTTTTGGCTGTTAGAACGTGTAGCCTCAGCTAAAGCTTTAAAAGCACTACTAGAAGAACATCCCATCTATGAAAATTATGAGATTGTGTTAGCTGCTGGCGACGGGCGTATGTCCGAGGATGACGATAAAGTCAAACTCAAATCCTTGGACTTGGTTAGAAAAGCGATAGCAGAGAATGACAAAACCATTACCCTCTCCGTTGGTCAGTTGACGACAGGGGTCACTATCCCTGAATGGACAGGTGTATTGATGTTATCAAATTTGAAATCACCTGCTCTTTATATGCAGGCTGCATTTCGTGCTCAGAACCCATATTCATGGACCGATAACAAAGGAAATCACTTTCGCAAAGAAAGAGCCTATGTATTTGACTTTGCGCCGGAAAGAACCTTGATTCTCTTTGATGAGTTTGCCAACAACTTATCGCTTGCGACTGCAGGAGGCGGCGGGACTTCGACAACTCGTGAAGAAAACATCAGAGAATTACTCAATTTCTTCCCTGTCATAGCTGAAGACCGTGCTGGTAAGATGGTTGAAATTGATGCCAAGGCGGTTCTAACCATTCCTCGCCAGATAAAAGCTAGAGAAGTTCTTAAACGTGGCTTTATGTCCAATCTATTATTTGATAATATCAGCGGTATTTTCCAAGCTAGTCAAACAGTTCTAGACATTTTAAATGAGCTGCCAGTTGAAAAGGAAGGGAAGGTACAAGATAGTTCTGATTTATTAGACTTTTCAGATGTTACAGTCGATGATGAGGGAAATGCAGTAGTAGACCATGAAATTGTAGTTAATCAGCAAATGCGACTTTTTGGTGAAAAAGTTTATGGGCTTGGTGAATCTGTTGCTGAGTTAGTCACAAAAGATGAGGAACGAACTCAAAAACAATTGGCAAATGATTTGAGCAAGACAGTTTCTTCAGTGATTGTAGAGGAATTGAAAGTTGGATATGATGACCTTAAAACTCGAGAAGCAGACCACATCAAGAAACAAATTACAGCAACACTTGAGAATGAAATTCTAAAAAATGATATCGAAAGAAAAATTTCTGAAGCTCATATCAAGCAAGAGTTGCAACAGCAGCTCAAAGAAGCAAATGATAAAGCGCAAAAAGATAAGATTCAAGAAGATTTGGAAAAACGTTTAGAAGAAAATAAACTCATTCATAAAGAAAAACTAGAACAAACACTCAAAAAAGAAGTAGAGAAAATGCCTGAGAGATTTATCGAACAGGTTGAGAGAAAACGTGTTGAGCAGTTGAAACAATCAGCTCAAGATGAGATTCGTGACCATCTTCGTGGATTTGCACGAACCATCCCAAGTTTTATTATGGCTTATGGCAATCAATCTCTAACACTTGATAATTTTGATACCTTTGTTCCTGAGCAAGTCTTCTTTGAGGTGACTGGTATTACGATTGATCAATTTCGTTATTTGAGAGATGGAGGACAAGATTTTGCAGGACATCTCTTTGATCGAGCAACATTTGACGAAGCTATTCAAGAATTTCTTCGCAAGAAAAAGGAGTTGGCGGATTATTTTAAAGACCAAAAAGAAGATATTTTTGACTATATTCCACCACAGAAGACCAACCAAATTTTCACTCCTAAACGAGTGGTGAAAAGGATGGTGGATGATTTGGAAAAGGAAAATCCAGGGATTTTTGATGATCCATCTAAGACTTTTATTGATTTATATATGAAGTCAGGTCTCTATATTGCAGAATTGGTTAAACGCCTCTATAATAGTGATGGTTTGAAACAATTATTTCCAGATTCTGAAAAACGTTTGAAGCATATTTTAGAGAATCAGGTTTATGGATTTGCTCCGTCTGAGATTATCTATAATATCTCGACTAATTTTATTTTTGGAAATCTTTCTAAAGATATCAGTAGGAAGAATTTTGTTTTAGCAGATACTATTCCAGCAGCTAAAGAAGGAAGAATTCAGGAGTTGGTTGATTCCTATTTTGAAAATAATTAAAAAGAAGGCTGAGTCAAAATTCTTTGAAATCAGAAAAACGCATAAGATAAGGTATTGACAATCCTTGATATTATGCGTTTTATTGTGGGAAGATGTATAATGGATTGAAATAAGATATGAACAAATCAATTAGGAATTTAAAGCATTTTATAACAACGTTTTAGAGTGATAGGGTACTATTTCAACTTCAACCTACTATAATACAGAAAAAACAACTCCCTGATGATTCAAGGAGTTGTCTATAGTTAAATTAATTTTTAGAAGCTTCTTAGAATTCTGGATTTTTCCATGCTTCGTCAATAATAGCTTGCAATTCTTTAGCAGATGCTTGCATTTTTTGAGTTTCTGCATCGTTCAATGGAATGTTTACTGGACGAACGATACCGTGTGCTCCAACGATAGCTGGTTGACCGATAAAGACGTTCTCAATTCCGTATTGACCTTCTTGGAATACGGAAAGTGGAAGTACTGCGTTTTCATCGTCAAGGATTGCTTTAGTGATACGAGCGAGGGCTACAGCGATACCGTAGTATGTAGCACCTTTCTTGTTAATGATTGAGTATGCAGCGTCGCGAACAGAAATGAAGAGTTCTACAAGGTCAGCTTCATTCAAGTCACGGTTAGCTTGCAACCATTGTTCCAATTTTACACCTAAGCAACGTTATGTGACCAAACGGCAAACTCAGAGTCACCGTGTTCACCCATGATATAGGCGTGAACTGAACGAGCGTCAACACCGATTTTTTCAGCAAGGGCTTGACGGAAACGAGCTGAGTCAAGTGAAGTACCTGAACCGATAACGCGTTCTTTAGGGAAACCAGAGAATTTCCAAGTTGAGTAAGTCAAAACGTCAACTGGGTTAGCAGCAACAAGGAAGATACCTTTGAAACCTGATTCAACAACTTGAGTTACGATTGATTTGTTGATAGCAAGGTTTTTACCTACAAGGTCAAGACGAGTTTCACCTGGTTTTTGAGGCGCACCTGCAGTGATCACAACAAGGTCAGCGTCTGCACAGTCAGAGTATTGAGCTGCATAGATTTTTTTAGGTGAAGTGAAGGCAAGGGCGTGACTAAGGTCAAGCGCATCACCAACAGCTTTTTCATGCAATTGTGGAATTTCGATAATTCCAAGCTCTTGTGCAATTCCTTGGTTAACAAGTGCAAAAGCGTAAGATGAACCTACAGCACCATCACCGACAAGGATAACTTTTTTGTGTTGTTTAGTTGAAGTCATTGTTCTAAACATCTCCTTAATTTTATTAGGGGATTTTCCCTAGACAACTTCATTCTATCACTTTTAAAAAACTTTGTCACGAATATGCCGTATAGTTCTCTATGTAAACGTTTTAGTGGTTTAGAGGCTGAAATAGATGGGAATTTATGGTATAATGTTGTTACTTACTAATTGTGAAATGAGGCATTTATTAATGCAGGATAAAAATTTAGTGAATGTCAATCTGACAAAGGAGATGAAGGCTAGCTTTATCGACTACGCCATGAGTGTTATCGTAGCGCGAGCTCTTCCTGATGTTCGAGATGGCTTAAAACCTGTTCACCGTCGCATTCTCTACGGAATGAATGAATTGGGTGTTACTCCAGACAAACCCCATAAAAAATCTGCTCGTATTACAGGGGATGTCATGGGTAAATACCACCCACACGGGGATTCCTCTATCTATGAAGCCATGGTCCGTATGGCTCAATGGTGGAGCTACCGTTACATGCTTGTAGATGGTCATGGGAATTTTGGTTCCATGGATGGAGATAGTGCTGCCGCTCAACGTTATACCGAGGCACGTATGAGCAAGATTGCTCTGGAAATGCTTCGTGATATCAACAAAAATACAGTTGATTTCGTTGATAACTATGATGCCAACGAACGGGAACCCTTGGTCTTGCCAGCGCGTTTTCCAAACCTTTTGGTTAATGGAGCAACTGGTATCGCGGTTGGGATGGCAACCAATATTCCACCTCATAATCTGGGTGAAACCATTGATGCAGTGAAGTTGGTCATGGATAATCCTGAAGTGACTACCAAGGACTTGATGGAAGTCTTGCCTGGACCAGATTTTCCAACTGGTGCTCTTGTCATGGGGAAATCAGGTATCCATAAGGCTTATGAAACAGGTAAAGGTTCGATTGTCCTACGTTCTCGTACAGAGATTGAAACGACTAAGACTGGTCGTGAGCGCATCGTTGTAACAGAATTTCCTTACATGGTCAATAAAACCAAGGTGCATGAGCATATTGTTCGCTTGGTTCAGGAAAAACGCATTGAGGGTATCACAGCAGTACGTGATGAGTCAAACCGTGAAGGTGTTCGATTTGTTATTGAAGTCAAGCGCGACGCCTCAGCCAATGTTATTCTCAATAACCTCTTCAAAATGACCCAAATGCAAACCAATTTTGGTTTCAATATGCTGGCTATCCAAAATGGTATACCGAAAATTTTGTCTCTTCGTCAGATTTTGGATGCTTATATCGAGCACCAAAAAGAAGTGGTTGTTCGTCGTACACGTTTTGATAAGGAAAAAGCGGAAGCGCGCGCTCATATCTTAGAAGGTCTCTTGATTGCGCTAGACCATATCGACGAAGTGATTCGTATCATCCGTGCTAGTGAAACGGATGCGGAAGCACAAGATGAGTTGATGAGTAAGTTTAAGCTTTCTGAACGTCAAAGTCAGGCCATCCTAGACATGCGTCTTCGTCGTTTGACAGGTTTGGAACGCGATAAGATTCAATCTGAGTATGATGACCTCTTGGCTCTGATTGCGGACTTAGCGGATATTCTTGCTAAGCCTGAACGTGTTTCTCAAATCATCAAAGACGAATTGGATGAAGTTAAACGTAAATTTTCCGATAAACGCCGTACAGAGTTGATGGTTGGACAGGTCTTGAGTCTCGAGGATGAGGACTTGATTGAAGAATCGGATGTCTTAATTAC
This sequence comes from Streptococcus bouchesdurhonensis, assembly GCF_948472335.1. The sequence goes on from NZ_CAOKTW010000010.1 coordinate 128,723, forward strand.
CCTTTCTAACAAAGGATACATTAAACGTCTGGACCAAGCTGAATTTACTGCTCAAAAACGTGGAGGTCGTGGTGTCCAAGGAACAGGAGTGAAAGATGATGACTTTGTTCGTGAGTTAGTGTCAACTAGCACCCATGATTATCTGCTCTTCTTCACAAATAAAGGACGAGTTTATCGTTTGAAAGGTTATGAAATTCCTGAGTATGGTCGGACTGCCAAAGGGCTACCAGTAGTCAATCTCTTGAAATTGGATGAAGACGAAAATATTCAGACGGTTATCAATGTTGAGTCTGATCGCAGTGATGATGCTTATCTCTTCTTTACAACCCGTCACGGTATTGTGAAGAGAACCAGTGTTAAGGAATTTGCCAATATTCGTCAAAATGGTCTCAAAGCGCTGAATTTAAAGGATGAAGATGAGTTAATCAATGTCTTGTTGGCGGAAGGAGATATGGATATTATCATTGGTACCAAGTTTGGTTATGCAGTTCGCTTTAATCAATCAGCCGTTCGTGGTATGAGTCGTATCGCCACTGGTGTGAAAGGTGTTAACCTTCGTGAAGGAGACACAGTTGTTGGTGCCAGCTTGATTACTGATCAAGATGAGGTTCTTATTATCACAGAAAAAGGATATGGTAAGCGTACAGTCGCTACTGAATACCCAACAAAAGGTCGTGGTGGTAAGGGAATGCAGACAGCTAAAATTACCGAAAAAAATGGCTTGCTGGTAGGTCTTATGACTGTTCAAGGGGATGAGGATTTGATGATTATCACTGATACAGGTGTCATGATTCGAACCAATCTTGCCAATATTTCACAAACAGGACGTGCAACTATGGGAGTTAAAGTAATGCGCCTGGATCAAGATGCTCAGATAGTGACTTTCACAACGGTTGCGGTGGCAGAAAAAGAAGAGGTTGGGACAGAAAATGAAACAGAAGGTGAAGAATAATGTCTCATAAAAATAATAAAAAGAAAAACAAGCGAAAAAATCTGCTGACAAATATCCTAGCAGGATTTCTGATATTACTGTCACTGGCTTTGATTTTTAATGCGCAAATTCGAAATATTTTCATAGTCTGGAATACCAATAAGTATCAAGTTAGCCAGGTATCAAAAGAAAAATTAGAAGAAAATCAGGATACAGAAGGCAATTTTGACTTTGATTCTGTCAAAGCTATCTCTTCGGAAGCTGTTCTAACTTCTCAATGGGATGCTCAAAAATTACCAGTTATTGGGGGAATTGCAATTCCTGAATTGGAAATGAATTTGCCGATTTTTAAAGGACTTGATAATGTTAATCTCTTCTACGGAGCTGGTACAATGAAACGCGAGCAAGTAATGGGGGAAGGAAATTATAGTCTAGCTAGTCACCATATCTTTGGTGTTGATAATGCTAATAAAATGTTATTTTCTCCTTTAGATAATGCTAAAAATGGCATGAAGATTTATCTAACCGATAAAAATAAAGTTTATACTTATGAAATACGTGAAGTCAAACGTGTGACACCGGATCGTGTTGATGAAGTTGATGATAGAGAAGGGGTCAATGAAATCACATTAGTAACCTGTGAAGACCTTGCTGCTACAGAACGTATTATTGTCAAAGGTGATTTGAAAGAAACAAAAGATTATTCACAAACATCTGATGAAATCCTAACAGCTTTCAATCAACCATATAAACAATTTTATTAATACAAATCAGTGAAATCCAGAATTTCACTGATTTTTTTAAGATTTTCATAAAAATATAGTAAAATGAAATAAGAATAGGACGAATCGATCAGGACAGTCAAATCGATTTCTAACAATGTTTTAGAAGTAGAGGTGTACTATTCTAGTTTCAATCTACTATACTTGCCAAAAGGTGTCGGCTCCATCTTTACCTTCCATGTCAAAGGTGGGGAGGCAGAAGCACGCAAGGTCATTGATCATTTAGAAATCTTCTCTGATCTTGCAAATGTGGCAGATGCTAAATCGCTTGTTGTCCATCCAGCAACAACCACTCACGGTCAATTGTCAGAAAAAGACCTAGAAGCGGCAGGTGTCACACCAAACCAAATTCGTTTGTCAATCGGACTTGAAAATGTAGATGATTTGATTGAAGACTTGCGCTTGGCCTTGGAGAAAATTTAAAGTAAAAGAAGATAAACAGTGGGTTTCGACTCGCTGTTTTTGATTTTCCTTCAGGCATGATATAATGGATAAAGAAGTCTAGAAAGAGGAACGATATGAACGAAATCAAATGTCCCAACTGTGGGGAAGTCTTTACAGTAAATGAAAGCCAGTATGCTGAACTTTTGTCCCAAGTGAGAACGGCAGAGTTTGATAAGGAACTACACGATAGGATGAGGCAAGAACTGGCCTTGGCTGAGCAAAAGGCTATGAATGAGCAACAGACTAAACTGGCTCAGAAGGATCAAGAAATTGCGCAATTACAGAGTCAGATCCAAAACTTTGATACAGAAAAAGAATTGGCCAAGAAAGAAGTTGAAGAGACAAGCCATCAGGCCCTCTTGGCTAAGGACAAGGAAGTACAGGCTTTGGAGAACCAATTGGCCACCTTGCGTTTAGAGCATGAAAATCAACTGCAAAAGACCCTTTCTGACCTAGAAAAAGAACGTGATCAGGTCAAAAATCAGCTCCTCTTGCAAGAAAAGGAAAATGAGTTGTCTTTGGCTTCTGTTAAGCAAAACTATGAAGCCCAGCTTAAAGCAGCTAGTGAACAAGTCGAGTTCTATAAGAATTTCAAAGCCCAGCAATCTACAAAAGCGATCGGGGAAAGTCTGGAACAGTATGCAGAGAGTGAGTTTAACAAGGTCCGTAGTTTCGCCTTTCCAAATGCCTACTTTGAGAAGGATAACAAGGTCTCTGCGCGTGGGTCTAAGGGAGACTTCATCTTCCGTGAGTGTGATGAAAATGGGGTAGAGATTATCTCCATCATGTTTGAGATGAAGAATGAAGCTGACGGAACGGAGAAGAAGCACAAGAATGCAGATTTTTACAAGGAATTGGACAAGGACCGTCGGGAGAAGAACTGTGAGTATGCCGTTTTGGTGACCATGCTTGAGGCTGATAATGACTACTTTAACACAGGGATTGTTGACGTCAGTCACGAGTATGAAAAGATGTATGTGGTTCGTCCTCAATTCTTTATTCAGTTGATTGGGCTCTTACGTAATGCGGCTCTTAATTCTTTAAAATACAAGCAGGAGTTAGCGCTTGTTCGCGAGCAAAATATCGACATTACACATTTTGAGGAAGACTTGGATGCTTTTAAACTAGCTTTTTCTAAGAACTATAATTCAGCTTCGACCAACTTTGGAAAAGCTATTGATGAAATCGACAAGGCCATCAAACGCATGGAAGAGGTTAAGAAATTCCTGACCACATCTGAAAACCAACTCCGTTTAGCTAACAACAAATTGGAAGATGTCTCTGTTAAAAAATTGACCCAAAAAATCCAACCATGAAAGCGAAATTTGAAGCATTGAAGGGGGAGTGAGAAAGCAAAAATGAACGGTATTATCAACTTAAAAAAAGAAGCGGGGATGACCTCGCATGATGCGGTTTTTAAACTGCGTAAGATTTTGGGAACCAAGAAAATTGGTCATGGTGGGACCTTGGATCCAGATGTAGTGGGCGTTTTGCCCATTGCGGTTGGCAAGGCGACCCGCATGGTCGAGTTTATGCAGGACGAGGGCAAGGTCTATGAGGGGGAAATCACTCTGGGTTATTCCACGACGACTGAGGATGCCAGTGGGGAAGTGGTCGCAGAGACACCTGTTTTATCGCAATTGGATGAAAAGCTTGTTGATGAAGCGATTGCGAGCTTGACTGGACCTATTAGTCAGATTCCGCCTATGTACTCGGCAGTTAAGGTTAATGGTCGCAAGCTCTATGAGTATGCGCGTGCTGGTCAGGAAGTGGAGCGTCCAGAACGTCAGGTGACCATTTATCAATTTGAGCGAACAAGTCCGATTTCTTATGATGGCCAACTTGCCCGATTCACTTTTCGTGTAAAATGCAGTAAAGGGACTTACATCCGTACTTTGTCAGTTGATTTGGGTGAAAAGCTTGGTTATGCGGCTCATATGTCTCAGTTAACTCGTACTAGTGCTGCTGGCTTACAATTAGAAGACGCACTGACCTTGGAGGAAATTGCTGAAAAAGTAGAGGCTGGGCAATTAGATTTTCTCCATCCTTTAGAGATTGGGACAGGTGATCTTGTCAAAGTTTTCCTAAGTCCAGAAGAAGCTACAGAAGTTCGCTTTGGTCGTTTTATTGAGCTAGACCAAACGGACAAAGAACTGGCTGCCTTTGAAGATGATAAATTGTTAGCCATTCTAGAAAAACGAGGCAATCTCTATAAGCCAAGGAAGGTTTTTAGCTAGATTGTTTAGGAATAAAAATCGGGTGATAGATAACAATTGCTTGATAAAACCCCATACTAATAGAATGGGGTTGGGAATTATAATATTCCAATTGTTGCGAGTTGTAGATACTCAAATAATCTATATAGAAATTTAGAGGTGTGAAATGAAGCAACTTAAAATTCTTTCAGATAAATATTTAGAGTCCATTACAGGTTCTGGTGGGAACTTAGGCCCAGGAATATATTGTGTAGACGTTAAAGGTCGAGCAAAATGCAGTATCAATCCTGGAGAGTTTTGGGGGTACACGGGAAGTGTAATAGTCAATGGCTGGATTAATTATGGTCCATGGGCACCTAGACCAGGATTTGGTGTGATAATTCCATGATGCAAAATGAGTTTCGAGAAAGGGTGGAGCAACTTCTTCAACAAAAAGAAATAAATGAAAATAGTGAGTTGAGTCACCTGTTTCGTCTTGCTATACAAAATTTAGACAGAAATGAAAAATACCAATCGGTCATGGCCAATTTGAGTCAAGGGTTGTCGCTTTACCTCATGACGCATCATTACCAGGCACCTAAGTCTGTCATTGATTTTGGTTTATGGATTGCCAAAGCTCCTAGCCAGGAAAGAGGGAGACTGGCTTTCTTGCAGATGCTTGCTCAAACCCTACAGGGCTTTCGTTAAAACTATCGAACATCAGAGGGAAGACTCTGGTGTTTTTTGCTGATGAGACTATAAATTTTGTAAAAAATGTGATAGAATAGACGACGGATAAAATAACGGAGGATAGCATGCAAAATAGACCAATCATTATTGGAGTGACAGGTGGTTCTGGTGGTGGTAAAACCAGTGTTTCAAGAGCCATTTTATCGCATTTTCCTGATGAAAAGATTTCCATGATTGAGCATGATTCATACTACAAGGATCAGTCTCATTTGACCTTTGAAGAGCGTATCAAAACCAACTATGACCATCCATTTGCCTTTGATACAGACTTGATGATTGAGCAGATGAAGGAATTGTTGGCAGGGCGTCCGGTGGACATTCCGACTTATGACTATACTGAACATACACGGAGCAGCAAGACCTATCGTCAAGAGCCTCAAGATGTCTTTATCGTTGAGGGGATTTTGGTCTTGGAAGACAAGCGTTTGCGCGATTTGATGGATATCAAGATTTTTGTGGATACGGATGACGATGTGCGCATTATTCGTCGTATCAAGCGCGATATGGAAGAACGTGGCCGTAGCCTTGATAGCGTTATTGACCAGTATCTAGGTGTGGTTAAACCCATGTACCATCAGTTTATCGAGCCAACTAAGCGTTATGCTGATATCGTCATTCCTGAGGGAGTCAGCAATACAGTAGCTATCGACCTGTTGACGACCAAGATTGCTAAGATTTTGGAAGAAGCTCGAAATAGCAAATAAACAGAATTGGAGGCCTTGCCTCCTTTTTCTATTTTTCCCTCATAATGGTACATAAATGGAGATTTTTAGGCATATTTTTGGTATAATAATACCCATGAAAGAGCAAGAAAAGGAATAGTAGGTGGAGATGGAAAAGTATTTATCGGTAACAACTTTGACCAAGTATCTGAAAATGAAATTCGATAAAGACCCTTACTTGGAACGGGTCTATTTAACTGGTCAAGTTTCCAACTTTCGTAAACGACCTACTCACCAATATTTCTCCCTAAAAGACGACCATGCAGTTATTCAAGCGACCATCTGGTCTGGGATTTATCAGAAATTAGGTTTCGACCTGGAAGAAGGGATGAAAATCAATGTGATTGGGCGTGTGCAGGTCTATGAACCAAGTGGTAGCTACTCCATCATCATTGAAAAGGCTGAGCCTGATGGGGTTGGGGCGCTTGCGATTCAGTTTGAACAACTCAAGAAAAAATTGACAGAAGAAGGCCTGTTTCAAGAACGCTTCAAGCAAGCTCTGCCCCAATTTTCTAAGAGAATTGGTGTAGTAACCAGTCGCAGTGGAGCCGTTATTCGAGATATTATCACGACCGTCAGCAGGCGATTTCCAGGTGTCGACATTCTTCTTTATCCGACCAAGGTTCAAGGTGAAGGGGCTGCCGAGGAAATTGCTAGAAATATTGCGCGTGCTAATCAAGGGGACGATTTGGATTTACTCATTATTGGTCGTGGTGGTGGTTCCATAGAGGATCTCTGGGCCTTTAACGAAGAAATTGTGGTACGAGCTATTTTTGAATCTCGTTTGCCAGTTATTTCTAGTGTGGGGCATGAGACGGATGTGACCTTGGCAGATTTTGTGGCAGATAGACGCGCTGCAACGCCAACAGCGGCGGCTGAACTAGCCACACCTGTGACCAAGTTGGATCTATTAGCTCATTTGCAAAATCAAGAAAAACGAATGGCAACAGCGGTCCGAAATGTCCTATCTAAGAAACAAGAAGCTTTGAAAAAATGCAGTCAATCTGTTATCTTTAGACAACCAGAACGTTTGTATGATGGCTATATGCAACGCTTGGATCAACTGCAATTGCGTTTGAAACAAAGTTTGCGAACACGGATTTCTGATAACAAGCAATTAGTCCAAGCAAGGACGCATCAACTGGTTCAATTATCACCTGTTACCAAAATCCAACGCTATCAAGACCGTCTAGGCCAGTTGGATAAGCTCCTCCGTAGCCAAATGGCGCTGGTTTATGATGCCAGGGTTGCTGAAGTCAAGAGACTTTCAGAAGCCTTGTTGATGTTGGATACCAGTCGAATCCTGGCGCGTGGTTATGCTATTGTCAAAAAAGAAGAGTCCGTTGTAGATTCGGTTGAGAGTTTGAAGAAAAAAGACCAAGTAACGCTTTTGATGCGAGATGGTCAAGTAGAATTAGAGGTTAAAGATGTCAAAACAAAAGAAATTTGAGGAAAATCTAGCAGAACTGGAGACCATTGTCCAAAGTTTGGAAAATGGTGAAATTGCTCTGGAAGATGCGATTGCTGCCTTTCAAAAGGGCATGGTCTTGTCAAAAGAACTCCAAGCGACGCTGGACAAGGCTGAAAAGACCTTGGTCAAGGTCATGCAAGAAGACGGAACAGAAAGTGATTTTGAATGAAGAAGCAAGAAAAATTAGCTCTTGTCGAGTCAGCCTTGGAAGACTTTTATGGAGGCCAGCAGTTTGCCTCTAGTTTGCGAGAGTCTGTTCTCTATTCCATTCATGCTGGTGGCAAGCGTATTCGACCTTTTCTCTTGTTGGAAGTTCTGGAAGCCTTGCAGGTGGCTATTAAACCAGCTCACGCGCAGGTGGCCGCGGCCTTGGAAATGATTCATACAGGGAGTTTGATTCACGATGACCTTCCTGCTATGGATGATGATGATTACCGTCGGGGACGCTTGACCAATCATAAGAAATTTGGTGAAGCTATGGCCATTTTGGCAGGAGACGCTTTGTTCCTAGATCCTTACGCCTTGATAGCGCAGGCAGATTTGCCAAGTCAGATTAAGGTAGACTTGATTGCCAACTTATCCCTTGCTTCAGGAAGTCTGGGTATGGTAGCAGGCCAGGTTTTGGATATGGAAGGCGAACACCAGCACTTGTCTTTGGAAGAACTTCAGACCATTCATGCTAATAAGACTGGGAAACTACTAGCCTATCCCTTTCAAGCGGCTGCTATTATAGCCGAATTGGCACCTGAGATGCAGGTGAAGCTGAAAACTGTTGGTGAATTGATTGGACTTGCTTTTCAAGTTCGAGATGATGTACTGGATGTGACTGCCAGTTTTGAGGAGATCGGCAAGACACCTCAAAAGGATTTGCAGGCAGAAAAGTCAACCTATCCAGCCTTGTTGGGCTTGGAAGAGGCCATTGCCTTTTGTAACCAAACCCTGGATCAAGCTAATGCCAAATTAGACGAAATTGCCCAGCAGGTTCCCTTTGAAACAGAATCAATTGTAAGTGTAGTAGAAAGTTTGAGAATCAATGGCTAAGGAAAGAGTGGATGTACTAGCTTATAAACAGAGCTTGTTTGAAACGCGAGAACAAGCCAAACGCGGCGTCATGGCTGGACTAGTCGTTGCAGTCCTGAATGGAGAACGGTTTGACAAACCAGGAGAGAAAATCCGGACGACACTGAGTTAAAACTCAAGGGGGAGAAACTCAAGTATGTCAGCCGTGGTGGCTTGAAACTGGAAAAGGCCTTGCAGGTCTTTGATTTGTCAGTGGAAGGAGCTACAACGATTGATATCGGTGCCTCTACTGGAGGTTTTACCGATGTCATGTTGCAAAATGGTGCTGAACTTGTCTTTGCAGTTGATGTTGGTACCAATCAATTGTCTTGGAAACTACGCCAAGACCCACGAGTTGTCAGCATGGAGCAGTTTAATTTCCGCTATGCTGAAAAGACCGATTTCGAGCAGGAGCCGAGCTTTGCCAGTATTGATGTGAGTTTCATTTCCCTCAGTCTGATTTTGCCAGCCTTGTACTGTGTGTTATCTGATCAAGGTCAGGTTGTGGCTTTAGTTAAGCCTCAGTTTGAGGCAGGTCGAGAGCAGATCGGGAAAAATGGAATTATTCGGGATGCTAAGGTTCATCAACATGTCCTTGAATCTGTCACAGCTATGGCAGTAGAGGAAGGCTTTTCAGTCCTTGGATTGGATTTTTCTCCCATCCAAGGTGGACATGGAAATATCGAGTTTTTAGCGTATTTGAAAAAGAAGAGTCAGCAAGCAATCAGGTTCTTGCTGAGATTGAAGAAATAGTAGAAAGGGCGCATAGTCAATTTAAAAATGAATAAAAAAGAGAGACTTGAAAAAATTAGACGATTTGTGACAGATTATCAAATCGGTACACAAGAAGAAATTGTAGAACATTTGAAAGAGGCAGGCATCACTGCCACTCAGGCGACAGTATCACGTGATATCAAAGAGCTAGGCATTGTCAAAATTCCTTTGAGAGACAACACCTATGTCTATGAATTGCCAAAATCAATCGTAAAAAGTTTGCAACTAGCTGAATATAATATCGAATCGGCTCAATTGATGGACAAGATGATCAATCTCCAAGTTATTCCAGGAAATACAGCTTTTGTAAAAGCTCAGTTAATTGAGACTTTTGCGGATAAGATTTTCAGCTGTTTGGCTGATGATAGTTCGATTTTAGTCATGGCCAGAAGTGAAAGTCTAGCTGAGGAAATCTTTGAACAAGTAAAAAAATGGTAGGTCTATATGTTACTTGAAATTTCGATAAAAAACTTTGCCATTATTGAGGCTATTTCCCTCCATTTTGAAAAGGGGATGACAGTCCTGACTGGTGAAACAGGCGCAGGGAAGTCGATTATCATTGATGCCATGAATATGATGTTGGGAGCTCGTGCGACGACAGATGTTATTCGTCATGGTGCACCAAAGGCAGAGATTGAGGGGCTTTTCTCAGTTGAGAATAGTCGTCTTTTACAGGAAATTTTTGATGAGCAAGGTTTAGAATTAGGTGATGAAATTATCATCCGTCGGGAAATCTTGCAAAATGGTCGGAGTATTAGTCGTGTCAATGGCCAGATGGTTAATCTGTCTGTTTTGCGTGCTATTGGACAACATCTGGTGGATATACATGGTCAACATGACCAAGAGGAGTTAATGCGTCCCCAACTGCATATCCAGATGTTGGATGAATTTGGCGATGTAGCTTTTTGGGGCTTGAAAGAAACCTATCAAACAAGTTTTGATGCCTATCGAAAAATGCGCAAGCAGGTTCTGGAAGTCAAGAAAAACCAACAGGAACACAAGGCACGTATCGAAATGTTGGAATTTCAAATGGCAGAGATTGAGGCAGCAAACTTGCAGGCTGGAGAAGATTTGGCTCTCAATCAAGAACGTGATAAACTGCTCAACCATAAAAATATTGCGGATACACTGACCAATGCCTACAGTATGTTGGACAATGAAGACTTTTCAAGTCTGGCCAATGTTCATTCAGCTATGAATGACATGGAAAGTGTCGAAGAGTACGACCCTGAATACCGTGAAATTTCAAGCTCACTGTCTGAGACCTACTATGTCTTAGAAGACATTAGCAAACGTTTGGAAGCTATTATTGAGGACCTTGATTTTGACGGCAATCGTCTCATGCAGGTTGAGAATCGTTTGGATCTCCTTCATACTATTACCCGCAAGTACGGTGGGACTGTAGACGATGTCTTGCTTTATTTTGCCAAGATTACGGAAGAATACAATCTCTTGACAGGCAATAACCTTTCATCTGAGGACATGGAAGCAGAGCTTAAGAAATTGGAAGTCAATCTTGTTGATTTGGCTGGTCAACTTGCCTCTGCTCGTCATGACTTGGCCCAGCAGCTCGAAGCAGAGATTAAACAAGAACTGCAAGACCTTTATATGGAAAAAGCCCAGTTTCAGGTTCGTTTTAGCAAGGGAAAATTCAGTCGTGAGGGAAATGAAATGGTTGAGTTTTATATTTCAACCAACCCTGGAGAAGACTTTAAACCCTTGGTTAAGGTTGCTTCTGGAGGGGAATTATCTCGTCTCATGTTAGCCATTAAGTCTGCCTTTTCACATAAAGAAGGTAAGACCAGTATTGTCTTTGATGAAGTGGATACGGGAGTTTCAGGTCGTGTAGCTCAGGCTATTGCGCAGAAGATTCATAAAATTGGTCAGCATGGTCAGGTTCTGGCGATTTCTCATTTGCCACAAGTGATTGCGATTGCGGATTATCAATTCTTTATTGAGAAGATTAGTAATGACCATTCAACGGTTTCGACTGTTCGTCTCTTGACGGTCGAAGAGCGAGTGGAGGAAGTTGCTAAGATGTTGGCAGGTGATGATGTGACCGAAGCAGCCCTGACGCAAGCCAGAGAATTGTTGAGAAACAGAGAGAAATAAGATGACTGACTATTATGTAATTGGAGATGTTCACGGAAAAGCTGGGATGCTGGAAGACCTTCTCAAAACCTGGGATGGTCAGACCCAGTTGCTCTTTCTAGGGGATTTATTGACCGTGGTGAAGATAGTTGCCGTGTCCTTGAAATGGTCAAGGATTTAGTGGACAATCAAGGGGCTATCTGTTTATCAGGAAATCATGAGTATATGTTTTTGACTTGGCTAGATGATCCAGAAGAAAGCTATGACCACTATCGTCGTAATGGTGGTGATACAACTATTAACTCTATCCTAGGTCGTCCCTTGGATGCACCAGTTGACGGAGTGGAGGATGCCAAGCGTGTTGCTACTGAAGCGGCAGACTTGGTCAAATTTATTCGTCAAATGCCATTTGTGGTAGAGACAGACAAGTATATCTTCGTTCACGCAGGTATTGATTTGACCTTGGACGACTGGCATGAAACTACAGATTACAAGAAAGTATGGCTTAGAAAACCATTCCACGAAGCAGAAAATCATACTGGAAAAATCATTGTCTTTGGTCATACACCGGTCTATGGTTTGTTAAAGCAAGAGCGTGGTACAGCTGAGCTTTGGATGACAGAAAATGGTAAAATTGGGATGGATGGAGGAGCTGTTTATGGTGGTGTCCTTCACGGGATTGTCTTTACTGACCAAGGAATGACAGAACACCACTTTATCGAAAATGACGGCTTTGTCGCTGAAGATTAGTACTCCTAGCAGGGGATGGTCTTGTCAAAATATCAAAAACAATTTATAATAAATAGATACCCTGAAAGGAAGAGAATCATGAACTTAGAAGAATTGAAAAAACGACAGGAGAAGATCCGTAACTTCTCTATTATCGCCCATATTGACCACGGAAAATCAACTCTAGCAGACCGCATTTTGGAAAAAACTGAGACAGTCTCCAGTCGTGAAATGCAAGCTCAACTTTTGGATAGTATGGATTTAGAGCGGGAACGTGGGATTACCATTAAGTTGAATGCCATAGAGCTCAATTACACTGCAAAAGATGGGGAAACTTATATTTTTCACTTGATTGACACACCAGGACACGTAGACTTCACCTATGAAGTTTCCCGTTCGCTCGCTGCCTGTGAGGGGGCGATTTTGGTGGTCGATGCTGCCCAAGGGATTGAGGCTCAAACTCTTGCCAACGTTTATCTAGCCTTGGACAATGATTTGGAAATCATGCCAGTCATTAACAAAATTGACCTGCCTGCTGCAGACCCAGAGCGCGTGCGTACAGAGATTGAAGATGTCATTGGTTTGGATGCCAGTGAAGCAGTTTTGGCTTCTGCCAAGGCTGGTATTGGGATTGAAGAAATTCTTGAGCAAATCGTAGAAAAAGTACCAGCACCAACGGGTGATGTGACGGCACCACTCAAGGCCTTGATTTTTGACTCAGTTTACGATGCCTACCGTGGGGTTATCCTCCAAGTGCGTGTCATGGATGGAGTGGTTAAACCTGGCGATAAGATTCAGCTTATGAGCAATGGCAAGACCTTTGATGTGACCGAAGTTGGTATTTTTACACCCAAAGCAGTTGGTCGTGATTTTCTTGCGACTGGTGACGTTGGTTATATTGCAGCTTCTATCAAGACGGTTCAGGATACGCGTGTGGGTGATACCGTTACCTTGGCAACCAATCCTGCGACAGAGCCATTACATGGCTACAAGCAGATGAATCCTATGGTCTTTGCGGGTCTCTATCCTATCGAGTCAAACAAGTACAATGACTTACGTGAAGCCCTTGAAAAATTGCAACTGAATGATGCTAGTCTCCAATTTGAACCAGAAACATCTCAGGCACTTGGATTTGGTTTCCGTTGTGGATTTCTTGGACTTCTCCATATGGATGTTATCCAAGAACGTTTGGAACGTGAGTTCAACATCGACCTCATCATGACAGCTCCATCTGTTATCTATAAGGTTAATTTGACCGACGGTGAGTCTATGGATGTGTCCAACCCATCTGAGTTCCCAGATCCAACCAAGATTGCGACCATTGAAGAGCCTTATGTCAAGGCGCAAATCATGGTACCGCAAGAGTTTGTTGGAGCAGTGATGGAGCTAGCTCAGCGTAAGCGTGGGGACTTTGTGACTATGGACTATATCGATGATAACCGTGTCAATGTTATCTATCAAATTCCATTGGCTGAAATCGTCTTTGACTTCTTTGATAAGCTTAAGTCTTCAACTCGTGGTTATGCTAGCTTTGACTACGAATTGTCAGAATATCGCCCATCTAAGCTAGTGAAAATGGACATCCTTCTCAATGGAGACAAGGTGGATGCCCTCAGCTTTATCGTTCATAAGGACTTTGCTTATGAACGTGGGAAACTCATCGTTGATAAGCTCAAGAAAATTATCCCTCGCCAACAATTTGAGGTGCCAATTCAAGCAGCTATTGGACACAAGATTGTGGCTCGTACTGATATTAAGGCCCTTCGTAAGAACGTACTTGCTAAATGTTATGGTGGTGATGTTTCTCGTAAACGTAAACTCCTTGAAAAACAAAAAGCTGGTAAGAAACGTATGAAAGCTATTGGATCAGTTGAAGTCCCACAAGAAGCCTTCCTCAGCGTCTTGAGCATGGATGAAGAATAAGTTATCAGAAATGCCTTTCCTTGTTCACAGGAAATGTATATAAGAATCAATAGTAAAGCAGGCTTTAATGGCCTGCTTTTTTATAAACTATCAAGAAATCGGAGAAAATAATGGTAACCGCCCAATAACGAAGTATATTGAAAAATCTCCAGACTAGAGAACTCACGGATAGTTCCTAATCTGGAGATTTCTTATTTGCACTTTTCTTGTACAACTTTATTCCATGGTAAATAAGCCTCTAAAACCTCTTTGTTTACGAGAGTTTCCTCGTTTGGAAGACATTCTAGAAGATAGGATAGATATTTTTCACTATTTAGTTGATGACGTTTAGCTGTTTCCAACAAACTCATAATAATAGCTGTTGCTTTAGCTCCTTCAAAACTTTGAGAAAACAACCAATTTTTACGTCCCATAACCAATGATTTAATGGCGCGTTCAGCTAGATTATTGGAAAGGACCAGATGCCCGTCTTTCAAAATGGCCTTAAAGGTTTCTTCATACTTGAGACTGTATTCAATTGCCCTTCCTAGTTTTGAACCAGGTAAAACTGACTGACGCCGACACCAAGCAAAGAAGTCTTCCATTAGGGGTTGGAGCTCTTCTTGACGTTTCTGTAGTCGTTCATCAGCTGGCAAAACCTCCCAGTCTCTTTCCAAGGCAAATAACTGGTCACAATAAGCTAAACCTTTAGCTCCTAAGGATGAGTTATCTGCTTGCTTGGGGGTGGATTCAAAAAACTTCCTTCTCACATGCGCCCAACATCCAACAAGTTCAGCTTCTTACAGTTGACGATAAGCAGACCACATATCACAATGCACATATCCAGAATAATCTCCTAGGAATTCTTGTACTACTGAACCACTTCGACGCTGATCATGGTGGTACAGCGTGATTCCTTGCTTCTCAGCTTTCCCAGACAAAAAAGTCCAATAGTAGGTCAGATGGCTATCACTCTCTAGCACCCTATAAGAAGTTTCATCCGCATGAAGTAAGGGCTGAGTCAATAGTCTCTCTCGCAAGAGGTTATAGAGGGGCTCCAAATAGTATTGACTCGCCTTGATATGCCAATTAGAGATTTCCTTACGTGTGATTGGTAAACCCATCCTAGCCCAATCTTCTTCTTGGCGATAATTGGGGACCTTCAGATTAAACTTCTGATGGATGGTGTGAGCGATAATAGAAGCTGAGCCAAGGCTATGCGCCAAAGGGGCTTTAGGGATAGGAGCTTTCACAATTTTATCACTCGGATTTTTCTCACTGCATGCTTGGCATTTGTAAGAGTGTTGGATATGATCTATGCGTTTTAATTGCGCAGGAATAAAGACTAATTCTTGGCCTTGAAGACTCGCTCCAATCTCTTTTAGCTCTCCCTGACAGTCAGGGCAAATGCAATCCTCTAAGCGGTGATGGAGTTCTTCTGAATCGAATTGGGCAAGAAGAGCTTGACGTTTCCTTTAGCTTTCTTACGTTTATAGGTGATTTCTTCTCTTTCAACTGGGAACCTCTCCATCTTCATCAGATGAAGCTTCCTCCTCAAAAAGGCTGACTTGTCCAGATGGACAAACACTTTTCTCAGAGGATTTTCCATAGAGCTTTTGCGTTAGATAAGCCACTTGTTCACGAAGAAGGGCAAGTTCATTGGTGAGACTATCAATTGTAGCACTCTGTTGTTGAATGATTTTTAATAAGTCTTTCATCGTCTTCCCCTCCTTGTTTTCTAACTTTATTATACTAAAAAGAAAGGCATCATTTCAATAGAAATCACGACTTTCTGATGAATTTATTTGGGGAGTGATAGAAAAGCCCTTCATCAGCCAGTCTACTTGTTCTGGTGTGAGAGCTTTGACATCCTTTTCTGTACTTGGCCAAGTCAACTTACCGTTCTCAAAGCGTTTATATAGTAGCCAAAATCCTTGACCATCCCAGTAAAGGGCTTTAAAGCGGTCTTTACGTCCACCACAAAAGAGAAAAACTTGACCGGAGAAAGGATCCAATTCAAAGTGGGTTTTAATGAGATAAGCCAGTGAATCAATGCCTTGTCTCATATCCGTTTTCCCACATACGAGATAGACCTGCCCTAGGCTAGATAGATGAATTGTCATAGAGCAACACCTTATCCAAAAAGCTGTTCTATCATTTCGAGATTGAGAGATTGAAAAAAACTTACTTCAAGCTTGCCAATACGAATTTTAAGCAGAATATCATTTCTCTTTTTAGAATCAAAACGACGAGATTGTGGAATCTCTACAGGAACAATAGGTTGTGGCATTTAAATATCCTCCAATAGTTTTACTTTACTAATAGTATACAGGAGGAGCTCCATGAATGATAGATACCTTGTTATGACGCGCTTACAAATAATGGTATAGTAGATTGAAACTAGAATAGTACACCTCTACTTTTAAAACATTGTTAGAAATAGATTTGACTGTCCTGATAGATTTGCCCTGTTCTTATTTTTTCATTTCACTATAAAATTTTAAATTTGTGACCATATCTTGACTGTATTTTCCTCTCTTTTTCGAATAAATAAATAGAATAATCAAATCTAGATTAAAAAATGTGCTATAATGAAAGGAGAAGCAATATGACTGTACGTCATCCGGGCATTAGCCCGACCAATGATTTGGTTGCTAAGAAAATCTTTAGCAACCCAGAAATCACTTGTCAATTTATCCGCGATATGCTGGATTTACCAGCAAAAAATGTGACCATTTTGGAGGGAAGCAATATTCATGTCTTGACTTCCATGCCCTATTCGGCTCAGGATTTCTATACCAGTATAGATGTTTTAGCTGAACTAGATAATGGTACTCAAGTAATCATTGAGATTCAAGTCCATCATCAGAATTTTTTCATCAATCGCCTGTGGGCTTACCTTTGCAGTCAGGTCAATCAAAATCTTGAAAAAATTCGTCAACGAGAAGGTGATACTCATCAGAGTTATAAACACATCTCACCAGTATACGCTATCGCAA
The DNA here is from genome assembly GCF_948472335.1 of Streptococcus bouchesdurhonensis. The sequence continues at coordinate 145,572 of NZ_CAOKTW010000010.1, forward strand.
TTGTGGATAGTAACTAGTTCTCAGATGACTTGGCTTTTCATAGTTTTAGCATGCGAGAGGATTCGACAGGTGAGGTTTTAACAATTACAAACAATGGACAGGAAAACCATCTAGTCAAGATGGCGTTCTTGGAATTAAGAAAATACAGAGAAACCAGCAAAGACAAGGTTCGTAAACCATGGTTAGAGTTTTTCGGGAATAAACCCTTTACCCAGCAGCCCGAGCGAGCCATCAGCCAAGCAGACTAACTGCTAGATTACAAGAGCTGGTCCGAGGAGGACAGGGAGATGTTTAGTCAACTACGTATGCGAGAAGAACAAGCCTTATTAGCACAGGACTATGCCTTGGAACAAGCTGAAGAAAAAGGGTTGGAGAGAGGTCGTGCAGAGGGGCTTGAACAGGGATTAAAAGTAGGTTTAGTAAATCTAGTCCGCCAAGGTCTTCTGACTTCTGAGGTTGCTAGCCAGCAGTTGGGCATAACCGTCGCTGAGTTTGAGGAGCTATTGAAAAAATACAAATAAGCCCTAAAAAATACAGAGAAACCAGCAAAGACAAGGTTCGCAAGCCATGGTTGGAGTTTTTTGTAACTCTCTATCTCCTAGATAGGGTTCGATAAAATACAGTGATTTCGGAGTTAGCTAGTTAGGTCATTTGTAAATCAAGTAAGCCTAAGAGAAGTAGTGATCTTAGAAAAACTGGAGCTGGCTAGCTAATAATCTAATCTATAAGAATCCCTAAGCAAGGGGTTAGAATCTATAAACTGGCCTATGATTTAGTTTTATCCATAAATGATAAAAAAGAGAGTATGGCGTGGCTACTACAGAAGAGCGGCTTTTTAATCATACAATGCTAGGATTTGTTTTTATCAATTAGCTTTTGATGTGCTTAACATCAGGGGGAAACACTTCGAAACAAACCGTAACTAAAATGTTATCAAATTGTAATAAAACCTTGATTTGTATATATTTCTCAAGACAGAATCGTCAGGAAGCTTGATAGAATAGCTTTGTAGAGCCTATCCATATATATATATATATATATATATGGATAGGCTGTCTTTTTCTTGATACTAAGTGAGATAAAGAAGTCAAATGATTATCTTTTTAAAGTAATTTAAGGTATAATAGTTTAGTCATATCAGGTTGAATGATTGAGTGCATTTTTGATTCACAAGGCAAACCTTTGCATTGTGTTACAGTTATGGACTCAGTAATTACACTTGAAAAAATTTAAACTAAAAAGGGGAACATCTAATATGTTTTATAGTGAGAAGGACGATAGAGAAAAACAATTACGTTTTTCGATTCGGAAGGTTAGTTTTGGAGCGGCCTCGGTAGCCGTGGCGGCGCTGTATCTCTTTATGGGAAGTGGAGCGGTATCTGCTGCGGAAGCGCAGACCATACAGTCAAATGAGGAGGTGGCAGCTGATAAGGATTCGGAAACAGAGAAAAAATCAGAGGATCCACAGCTAACCTACGCTGCTCCTGCTGCAAAGGAACAAGGATCTGCAACCAATACTGAAGCAGGGGATGAAGACTCTGTGAGTGGGGACTCTAGCTCTCCAAAATCTGAAGGTGAAGGTACAAGATCAGAAGAAGCAAGCAGCAAGCCAAAAGTACGTAAAAGACGTGAAGCAGACCCTGCCCCACCAGCGACTGCAGCCGATGACGACCTAGATGCAAATCAAGTGTATACAGCTCCAGTAGATGATGCAAGTGTAGAGGATTTGGCAACTAAATTAAAAGCTTTGCCTGAAACAGTAGAGAATGAGAAAAAACTTGCTAACATAGACCAAGTTGGTGCTACCAAAAGTATAAATCCAGGTGAAGTGAGTGAATTGTATGAATTTGGTGGTTGGAAGGCAGTCAATGGCGGAAAATTCGGTGTTGCAAGAAAGACAGATAACGGGGTATTTCCTATTGAGACTGTGAATACGGTTCGAACTCAAAATGGGAAAGATAAGACGTGGTTGAATGAATCTTCTTTTGAACGCTCAAAGAATTATGCACTATTCCTGGGGTTGGTGAGGACTAAAGCGACAGAACAAGAAGAAGTTGATGATCGTAGTAAGTATACGCAAGAAGGGGACTATAGTAATAAAGGGAAAGGGGTGACAAAATACAAGGGAATTGAAAAAACGTTTAAAAACTATTCTCCCGAGACAGGTTCTGATGTTACTGTGTCTTTCTATACTGGTATTACAGGAGATATTGATGGTAATAAAGCTGGTTATAAGGTTGAGGTAATAGCAAAAACAGCTGAGGGAAATGAAACTATAATTTATAATCAATCTTTTTATCCACAAAATGAAATTAGTGATGAAAATAAAATAGTTAAAAAACTTAATTTGGGAAGAGATGCCGTATTAGAAACTAATAGATCCCAAACTGAAGATAAGAAAAACGAATTGACTGAGAAATTGGGAGAGGATTCAAATAAGAGAAGATTAGGAACTTCTCATGGAACTTTTACTAGTAAAAATATTAGCTTAGCTTCTGGTGTAACAGAGTATACTGTGCGTATTAGTGCAGCGGATAATAAAAAATTGGGGATGGGATTTCAAGTTCCATGGAGGCAGTATGCTCTACCAGTTGTTGGAACAGGGTTTAGAGTTACTCAGGATACTAGGAAAGTAGCTAAGGACTTAGCTAAAAAAGTTTATGATGAATTAGCCAGACAAAAAGAAAAAGACACAAAATGGTCTACTTCTGAAACCAAGGCTGATTATGAAAAAAAATTGAACAAAATTAAGGAGAATTTGGATATTACATCTACTACTGCTAATTACAAAACAGTAGTGGAAGAGGCTCTAGAAAAACGGAAACAGCTGGACGAAGAGCAGCAAATAAAAAACAAAGCCAAGAAAGCAATAGAAGATAAGCTTAAAGAGAAAGAAACAGCGATTGAAAAAAATAGTAAGCTAAGCCCAAGAGAAAAAGCAGCGGCTAAGGAAGAAGCTAAGGCGGAAGCGGATAAAGCTACGACAGGGATAATGGATGCTCAATCTCAAGATGACGTTACCACTAAGCAAACTGATGGAACTGCAGCTATAGACAATGTGAATCCAATAGGAATAGACATGGCGGTAGAGGCCATAGCAGCCGCTGCAGCAGTGAAAATGGCTGAGATAGAGGATAATGATAAATTATCAGAAGACGAAAAAACTGCAGCTAAGGAAAAAGTTGTGGCAGCTGTCAGAGAAGCAGGCGAAGCTATTAAGCAAGCTAAGGAAACCAATAATCAAGATGGAGTTGATCAAGCGCAAGTAACTGCAATCTCTAAAGTAACTGCAATCAACCCAGTAGGAAAAGAAAAGGCTAAACAAGCTATTCAAGATGAGTTGGATGCCAAACTTCAAGCCATTAACGACAACGATAAGTTGAGTCAAGATGAAAAAGATAAAGCTAAGGCAGCCGCAACAGCTAAAGCCAAAGCGCAAACAGACATCATCGACCAACAGCCAGGTAATGCGGATACTCCAGAGGAAGCTACGAAGGCTCAAGGTATTGTTGATACAGCTCAAGCTACAGGACAAGCCGATGTTAAGAAGGTGAACCCAGTAGGAAAAGAAAAGGCTAAACAAGCTATTCAAGATGAGTTGGATGCCAAACTTCAAGCCATTAACGACAACGATAAGTTGAGTCAAGATGAAAAAGATAAAGCTAAGGCAGACGCAACAGCTAAAGCCAAAGCGCAAACAGACGTCATCGACCAACAGCCAGGTAATGCGGATACTCCAGAGGAAGCTACGAAGGCTCAAGGTATTGTTGATACAGCTCAAGCTACAGGACAAGCCGATGTTAAGAAGGTGAACCCAGTAGGAAAAGAAAAGGCTAAACAAGCTATTCAAGATGAGTTGGATGCCAAACTTCAAGCCATTAACGACAACGATAAGTTGAGTCAAGATGAAAAAGATAAAGCTAAGGCAGACGCAACAGCTAAAGCCAAAGCGCAAACAGACATCATCGACCAACAGCCAGGTAATGCGGATACTCCAGAGGAAGCTACGAAGGCTCAAGGTATTGTTGATACAGCTCAAGCTACAGGACAAGCCGATGTTAAGAAGGTGAACCCAGTAGGAAAAGAAAAGGCTAAACAAGCTATTCAAGATGAGTTGGATGCCAAACTTCAAGCCATTAACGACAACGATAAGTTGAGTCAAGATGAAAAAGATAAAGCTAAGGCAGACGCAACAGCTAAAGCCAAAGCGCAAACAGACGTCATCGACCAACAGCCAGGTAATGCGGATACTCCAGAGGAAGCTACGAAGGCTCAAGGTATTGTTGATACAGCTCAAGCTACAGGACAAGCCGATGTTAAGAAGGTGAACCCAGTAGGAAAAGAAAAGGCTAAACAAGCTATTCAAGATGAGTTGGATGCCAAACTTCAAGCCATTAACGACAACGATAAGTTGAGTCAAGATGAAAAAGATAAAGCTAAGGCAGACGCAACAGCTAAAGCCAAAGCGCAAACAGACATCATCGACCAACAGCCAGGGAAAAGAAAAGGCTAAACAAGCGATACTCAAGCATTAACGACAACGATAAGTTGAGTCAAGATGAAAAAGCTACGAAAGCCAAAGCGCAAACAGACATCATCGACCAACAGCCAAATGCGGATACTCCAGAGGAAGCTACGAAGGCTCAAGGTATTGTTGATACAGCTCAAGCTACAGGACAAGCCGATGTTAAGAAGGTGAACCCAGTAGGAAAAGAAAAGGCTAAACAAGCTATTCAAGATGAGTTGGATGCCAAACTTCAAGCCATTAACGACAACGATAAGTTGAGTCAAGATGAAAAAGATAAAGCTAAGGCAGACGCAACAGCTAAAGCCAAAGCGCAAACAGACATCATCGACCAACAGCCAGGTAATGCGGATACTCCAGAGGAAGCTACGAAGGCTCAAGGTATTGTTGATACAGCTCAAGCTACAGGACAAGCCGATGTTAAGAAGGTGAACCCAGTAGGAAAAGAAAAGGCTAAACAAGCTATTCAAGATGAGTTGAAAAAGATGCCAAAAAGCTTTGACAAGCCATTAACGACAACGATAAGTTGAAAGAAAAAGAAGCCGAGATCAAGATGCAGAAAAAGATAAAGCTAAAGCGGCAGACGCAACAGCTAAAGCCAAAGCGCAAACAGACATCATCGACCAACAGCCAGGTAATGCGGAAAAAGAAGCCGAGATTGATGCGAACGCTAATCTTTCAGATGCAGAAAAAAGCAGAAGCCATTGAAGCAAGCTACGAAGGCTCAATATTGTTGATACAGCTCAAGCTACAGGACAAGCCGCAGTAGGCAGTTAAGAAAAGGCTAAACAAAGCTAAAGAAGCAGTAGCGCGAACGCTAATCTTTCAAGCAGCAAGCGACCAAGCAGCTCAAGCCAGTGGCTAAAGACAAAGCTAAAGAAGCAGTATTGAAAGAAAAAGAAGCCGAGATTGATGCGAACGCTAATCTTTCAGATGCAGAAAAAGCAGCGGCTAAGGAACAAGCAAGCGGCAGCGGACAAAGCTACAGCAAGGCACAAGCGCAAGCGACGGAATTGCCGCAGTAGCAGCAGTTAAGCCAGTGGCTAAAGACAAAGCTAAAGAAGCAGTAGCAGCTAAGCTGAAAGAAAAAGAAGCCGAGATTGATGCGAACGCTAATCTTTCAGATGCAGAAAAAGCAGCGGCTAAGGAACAAGCTAAAGCGGCAGCGGACAAAGCTACCCAAGCCATTGACGCAGCAAGCGACCAAGCAGACGTGGACAAAGCGCAAGCAGACGGAATTGCC